>NZ_JBIFFM010000016.1:0-42128 GCF_043556995.1 Sulfitobacter sp. 1A15106
TTTATTCAGGACGGAAAGCGCCAAAATGGTCATTTTACACCCCCTGTTACAAACATATTGAATGATTTCAATAACTTGGACTTTGTAACGCATTACGCCCACATATGTCTTTATATTGGCGCACAATGATCAATAGACCTGTCTGTCTCGTATGTACACTTTTTCTATATTTCTGTAACATAGATAGATATATGTATAAATGAGATAGATTTCAGATACTTACGGGTGTTACTTAAAGTGTTACAGAGCCGTAACAGCGTTACATCGTTGTTTTTAAAAGGAAATTTTCTATCTGACCCCCTTCAGAGGCCAGATCTGCCCCTTCGCCGGTCGCAAATGGACGTTTTGCTTCCAACACCTCCGCCCTCGGCGCCATGAACTCGGCGCGTCAGTTGAGGTCCCCGATAGATGTCAGGCCCCTCTCTTGAGAGCTTGGGTTCAGCAGGCCGGACAGCCGGCGGGAGGGAAATCCTAGGGGTCCGGCATTCCCATTGACGAATTCCGCGGACCTCCGCGACCACGAAATCAGGAATTTCAAGGAGGGACTGCCCGCGCACTGGAGGTGCGTGGAAAACAAAAGCGCGCAGTCAAGCCGGGCAGAGCATGGCCCCAAAGCGGCGTTACTCCGAAAGGCCCTCGGAAAGCACCGCCGTTTCAGAAGAATTCAGGGCAGGGAAATCCACGAGGAAGGTCGTCCCCTCCCCTTCGGCAGTCTCAAATGTGATTTCACCGAGGTGCTGGTCAACGATCGCTTTCACAATGCTCATTCCCAGCCCATAGCCCTCATTGACCCGATAAGTGTCCCCCCGCGCAAAGGGCTTGAAAAGGGCCTTCTGAATATCGTGCGGCAATCCTGCCCCCTCGTCTTTTACATAGAAGCCCCGCCCCCTGGTGGCAAGACCCAACTCTACCGTCCCACCCTGTGCGGATGCTTTGATCGCATTTGTCACAAGGTTGGATACCAGCCGTTCCACCCTGCCTTCATGCAATCGCAAAAGCTGGTTCGGTACATCTGAAGGCTTCAATTTGAGACCTACGCCATGGTCTTCGGCATAGGAGGTAAGGGCCTCGATCACCCGAGCGAGCAAAGGCGCAAGGGGGGCGACAGCGAAACCTGATGGCTCCTCCGCACGGAGCTGTTCGACGTCGAGTATGTCAGCAACCATCTCGTCGATACGCTGCGCATTGCGCAACGCGAGACGTAGCAGTTTGGTTTTTGCGTCGTCCAGTCCCGGCTTTTGCGCATCCAGTACCTCTAATGCACCGCAGAGCGCCGTCAGCGGGTTTTTTATGTCGTGGCTTACCGTAGCGATCATCTGATCCTTGGCATGTTCAAAAGCACGCTGTTCAGTGACATCTCTGATAACAGCCAGAAATCCAAGTGTCTCGCCCGCCTCAGTTTCCACTTTGGCAGTAGAAGCAAGACCCTCAAATGTGGATCCATCAGCCCTTCGACAGGAAATCTCAAACTCACGTTGCTTGCTTGAAGTCTGAGGGTTAAACCTTTCCTCTCCCGCGCGCTCATACCCCTCAAGTGAGCCATAAAGCACTGCTGTCTGTCGCCCCCGAATTTGGTGGGGTGCATAGCCAAACAGCGCCTCCACAGCTGGGTTGACCATCGCGACACGGCGGTTGAGATCAGCCAAAACGATTGCTTCGGGCACCGCATCAATCATCGCACTGAGCAACCCACGTTGTTCGCGCAATTCCCGCCGCTCGGCATGCAGCTTGAGTTCATTGCCCAACCAGCGCGCCAAAAAGGCGACGAACTCATACTCCTTCGTGCTGAAGGGTGCATGACGCGGAGCACGGTCAGAAAAGTTCAACGTGCCGAAGAATTCGTCTCCGCGCCGCAATGGCGCCCCGATGTAGCTCTCCAACCCGAAGTTTTGATAGCAGGGATGGGCAGATATCTCTTGCCGCCCCGCATGATGGAATGCGGTCACGTCATCATTGCTCAATGTGTGAAGGCAATAGGTACCACCTACATCAAAGGTGGCCCCAGGCACCGGGGCCCAGTCAGGGCCATGGACAAAAAGGCACTCGTAGATCGGCCTCTCTATCCGACTAACAATTCCAAGTTCGAGGCCCAGGGCATCGGTACTTAAGGCGAGCAACTGCGCAACCTTATCCTCAAAAGCAAGCTCTGGCTCTACTGCGAGCTTATAGAGTTCACGCAGCGGATCATCAAAATTTGCAGGAGCGTTTGGGAACTGGTTCATTGGGAGCTTTACCTGTCCTTCTGTTCTACTGTGAACCACTTCAGTAGTATCACCCCGCGTTCCATCTTACGTAAAGCAAGTCTTTTGGACGAGCAGCGTGATTGACGCAAGGTCAGAAAGCTTGGCCATAATGTGGCTTAGAAGATCAAGGCTTTAGCTGCACCCCACCGATGCCCATGCCGTGTCGATCCTTAAGACGTTGCATGCCTCTTACAGTCGTCGCGTGGAAATCATGCAGGCCCTGGCAATCGCAGGGGGGCGCTGGACCCCTTCGGGCCCTTCCTTCGGGGGTTTGCACCTATCTGTAAGCGCCCGATTGTTAACACCAGCCGCGTGAAGCCATACTCACTTAACTATTGTCGTTATTGTCGTCGTTATTGACGCCGTATGAGATGGGACCAGATATGCATCCTGAAGTGAATGTCAGCGTTGAGCAAAGACGCCGTTGGCGCGAAGATGAAAAGTTATCGATCCTCGGAAAGGTCGGCTTAAATGGCACAGCCTTAAGAGTGCGACCGATCTCACTGAATGAGTTCAGAGCTCAAAGGCTGGCGAGAAAATTGAGTAAAGAGAGGCATGGCCCGCTGAAGTGGAGAAGCTCAACGTCGATGCATTTGATCAAAGCTCTCTGTGTAACAACGCCAGTCAGCTTCCCGTCACAGCAGCGGGGACATAAAGTGTCGCATAAAAACAACTATATCTAGGTCTTTGTACGAAGCGCACAGGTTTATCTATATCATCGAGCTACTTATCCGTAGCTGTCGCCTTGCACCCCTTCGAACCTAGGCCCTTTCATGCAGCATCTGACCACCGCCCTATTCTTTGTGCTTTCGACGTCTGCTGCATACAGCGGCGAAGTGGTACTGGGCTTGGGCGTGGACGACGTGCTCGATCATACCGACACTTCAGCCCCTGCTGTTGTCGCGGAGTATCACTTTTCGCCCTTCTTTGAAGGACGCCAAGCCGCTTATTCTTATGCGGTATCTGCACAGTTCGACAACGATCGGGACATCTTCATTGGCGCAGGGCTATCTGCTCAATGGAGATTGATCGATAGCCCTTGGTTCATTGAAGGCAGCTTCATGCCGGGATTTTATACCAAAGGCACCAATGGGACGCCCCTCAATGGGAAAGTACAGTTCCGCACGCTGATCGGACTGGGGTACGAACTGAATGATACCAGCCGCGTATCATTGGCACTCGACCACAAATCCAACGCCCGCCTTAGAAGCCCGAACCCCGGATCAGAAACCTTAGCGATCCGCTATCATCATAGCTTTTAACATAGCGGGGTCTCAGCCCTTGCCTGTAAATCCAAGCCCCGTTCTTTAGCCACGCCGCTTTACGTGGCACATTCTCCGTAGCGCTTAACCACGCTTCACAGCCCACCATGAGATCTTGTCTGACGTCGCATCGCCAGCTTGAGAACGCCGCACTTATGGGTGCAACGGTCGTTTGGGTTCAATGTAAAGCGATACCGATCAGGAATATGGGCGCGGGTAAGAAACAACCGGGCATTCAACCCATTCCGCTGCGATTAGTTGGCAAAGCACTGTTCCCAGAGGCACGGTGCGCACAGAAGTACAACGAAAGCAACGCCTTACCGAGCGGAGCAAGCAATCCAACGGATTGACAAAAAATCGACGGCGGTCATGTAGCGTCCTCGGGTCCCGTCTCGCGCGCAGTGATAGGCAGACCAAAATAGCGATCGGCAGCGCAAACACTCGATCTCCATCATTCATCGACGGGCGACATTGAACTTCCATGCTGGCGACCTGCGGCCATTCGGTCTTGGCCTGCAGACGAGCCGTGTGTGGCAAGACCCCAAGTGTCGGAAGCGATGCTGCATCCATGCATAAGCTGCATCACCCGAGCAGGAGCCCCGCACGCTATGCGTTCAAACACTCTCTGCGCGGCTCCCTCCCCCAACCCGACGAGCGGACCCTGCCCGCCCAGAGTGTTCGGGTTCCCCATATCCTTACTAAAGAATGACACGGGGGGCGTGGCCCGCCCTTCGCGGGCTCATTCACCACTTTTAAGATCCCCTCTTAAAAACAGAGGCTTAGATGACCTCCGCCAAGGTTATCCACATTAATTAGGGCCCCAAAATTTGCGCCATGCAGATCCGGCGCGCATCTTCGCCTTACCAAGGGCGCCCTACAGCGCTTTCACCGCAAACGCCAAATCGGCAACAAGAAAGAAGAACGACAATGCAGAAACTTAATATGCTCGCCACCGGCGAAAACCTCTCTGATATCAAAGCTGCGGCAAAAAAGGCGGCAGCCCAGGGCGTCACCACCAAGGCCGCAGCGCTTGCCGACGCGGCCGCCAAACACGGCGCTGCCAGTTGGACCGAGCTCAAATCCCGCGGCTGGTCGCTCGACGAGGACGGCGATATCGGCGCGGCTGCGGCCTGCGAGATGCCAGGGAGCAACGTCAAAATCCAGGCCTACTCCGCCCTTATTGATCTCGACGACGAATATATCGATCTCGATGAAGCTTGGAGTGTGAACGTCAGTCTTTCGACGCGCTACACCCCACACCTCTACGTGAGCTTCGTCTCCGCTTATGAAGGCACCAATTTCGATCTGAGCCCGGAGCAGAAAGCGGCCTTCGAAAAAGCCATTGAGACCGGATCAAAGGCCGATGCCATCGTGGCCCAAGCCGCCCTGATCGAAGATGTGATGGGGTGGTTTGACAAAGATTGGGTTGAGATGACCACCAAAGATATCTGCAATCTGCAGCGCCTCGAGCTGGGCATCAAAGATGAAGACCTCTTTTGGCGCCGTCCTGACATTGGCGGCTATGGCAACGGTGAGCAATGTCTCAAGGTCTATGACGCCGGTGACGGCACAATGTTGGTGTGCATCGAAGATTCCTATCTTTTTGAAGAGGAAGAGGCCCCATACGGCTACATCACTTACAAAGAGTACGATGACGTTGAGCACACGCCGGACGATTATGCCAAGATGGAAAAGGCCTTTCTGGCCGCGGCGGGCATCCAGGCCCCCTTTGCGGGCAGCCGCTCGCATATGGATCAGCCCTGGTAAACAGGGGCATTCTACGCTCCTGCCGCGCCCCCTGCCCCCGCTCTTTCTTTTTTAGGCAGAGCGGGGTTTGCCCCAAGCCCCCCCTGCCCCGATGCATCAGCACTGCGCGCACAGACCGTGACGTTATCCACATAAGAAGCCCCCTCCAAACCTATTCATCTCAAAACCAGCGCGTAGCTCCACCCCTTAGAGACCCCAATAAGGAGCCGGCGCACCAGCCGAACATGCCTATGCCCGATCAGATCAAACCCAAACGCCGCCGCTCAAAAGCGGAACGCCAGGAAAGCGCCGCGACCTCCCGCACCTATGATGCGAAGAAACGCGCACAGGGCCTGGTGCGCACCAGTCACTGGGTGGCCAAAGACGACCTTGCTGCCGTCAAATCCTTCGTTGCCACCCGCGCGCAGCTGCGGGCCGACCGCCTGGCGCAGACACAGGCTTTTGCGCAGCTTGAAGCCTTGAAGCCCTTCAAAAAACCCCCGCGCAACCCAAAACACGATCCCCGCCAGGCAAGCTTCGATTTCGACTAGGAAAGCCCGCTACCTTCCCCGAGAACAGTCTGACCGTCTGCACCCATGCCATAATTTGTCCGCATTCCCTTAATAAGGGAACCAAATGACCCAGACCGAAGCGATCGACAGCAGCACCGTGAACCTGCGCCCCCCTCTTGGGCGCAGGCTGCGCATCGGTCTCTCAGGGGGGCTCTTGGCGCTCACGATGTTTCTCGCTGGAAATCACTTGGCCGCTTTAGACAAAGCCTCTGCCATGAAGTCTTCCCGTGCTCCCGCTAAAACGCCTACTCCAAACCCGGATTTGAGCGGCACGACCCAACTGGCCAACCTCGTTTGCACCGATGAGGGCGAGCCCACTCAGTACGCTCCCTGAGGGTCCCGCTTAGTTCCGAGATCTGTCCCGCTCGTGGTTAATCCCAGCACGGGGCATGACGTGTCAGCTCAGCACTGGCATCAACGCAACTGCAAAGCTGGGCGCACTCAGCGAGACCAAGATGCCAGACGAAGGGGATGAGAAACGCCCCACCCCCTTGGGTCTGGGCCAATCGTTGGGGGTATTCACAACGGAACCAGAAGGCAGCATTCCGCGACCGCGACAGCACAACTGTACACTAACCCCCCCAATTGACGGGGTTTGTGTACAGTTAGCATATCTCAATGGCTCAGATCGCAGCCCCGTCTTAAGCGAAACCATGTCAGGGGCCGCAGCTCCGGAGGTAGAGCACCCCCGGTTTATGGGCGGCGCGAGGGACGGTCCCGAACTGATCCATCAGAGAGCACGACTGTGTCCATCGGGATATCCCATGGCATTGGAAAAATAGTCGGAATGAGGCAATTGGAGAAACCGACCCCGATAACCTTCGGCACAGGATCGACCTGCGCTAAGGTCCGATCGTAATACCCACCGCCATTGCCAAGCCGAAAAAAGGCTTCGTCTACGCCCAACAAGGGCGAGATCACGACGTCGGGCACCGCTTCTGCGCCGTGCTTGGGTACCGGAATGTTCCAAACGCCGCGCACCATCGCACACCCCGGCTGCCAAGCGCGAAAGCTCAATGGCGCGTCTCGTTCCACGACGACCGGGAGTAAAACAGTTGCGCCCGCGGCATGCGCCTTGGCCATCCAGTCGCGCAGATCCGGTTCGCCTCGAATTGGCCAATAGGCCGCGATCCACATACCTTTTTGCGGAGCGACGAGGGTCTCGAGCTTTGCGGCCAAAATTTGTGTCTCCTCAGCACGCCGCGAAACCGATAAGTGCCGCCGGGCCTTCAGCAGACGGGCACGCTCAGCCGCCCGGAAACGGGCCACATCCCGCATTCTTATTGGATCGACAGGGGTGCCATCGATCAGCAAATGCGCCATGCACGGGGCCGATCCGCCTGTGTCACCATCCTCCATGATCATCCCCTTCCAGACCCAACATCAGTGATACCTATTAGAGGATCGGGTTTTATGGGCCGCCAGGCAAGAGCATCGATCCAGTCCGTTCGCGAGACAAAACCATCAAGCACCCTGCTCTGAAGCTCACCAAGTCATAGTATTCGGTGGCTGAAGCCTAGGGTGTTTCGCCGGCGCGCCGCGCAAATCAATGAAGTGCCCGAAAAACTTGACTGGTGTTGCGTTTTACAGGACCCTTCAGTTGTAACGCTTACTGGGTGGCGGCAATCCATCTAAGGGAGGTCTTACGTGAACAGCTTCTTTCTCGGCTGCGCAGCCGCGCTCGCCTTTGCGGGTTCTGCTGCAGCACAGGACATCATGGCGGTTTATGACACCCGGCTTGATCCACATGACCTCGTCAACTCAAACGGTCAGCCATTAGGCAGCGTCTGCGCTGCAGTTCAACAAGACCGAGCCAATTACCACAGGTTCAAAAAACGCGGACAGGTCGACGACCCAGACCCGATCTTTGCTAACAGTAACAGAACAATGCGCGCGCGGATCGCCGGTAGTTGCATCATCAAGCCAGGTCATGAACACCTGCACAAAGCCGTGTTCAGTGGCATTGGGTACGGAATTATTGTGCGCGTGCAGGTGCTCAACGATGCCGGGCCATTGAAAGTTCTGGTCAGTGAACGCGCCGGCTAGCTTTTACAGTACAAAGAGCTTTTGAGCATCGATTTGCGCGTGAGCTGGCTGGTCACGGCATCCCTCCGGAGCTCGGCAGCCCCATGCTTGAGGGTGCTCGCGAGATGCACCTCAAACCCAATACGATTAATTGATATCATGTAATCGTCCCGTCAATCCTTCTGCCTGTCTCGGGGAAGCGTCATCGACAAGGCCCCTCGCCCATAAGAGGCTACGCCGGTCAGACCCTAGGCCTTTTCGCCCCAGAAGACGAGGCGCGTTGGTTTTTCTCTCAGCCCCCTTCTGTAGGCCGTGCTGATGTCACCTCTCAGGTCAGCGCTGACATCAGCGCTCTCGTCAGCACTCATCCCATAAACCGCGAAGTTATCGATCCCGCCTCCCCGCAGCCCATTCCTCCAAGATACGTCGGATCAATTCCGGCCGCGTGGGCAGATCCTCCTCCGCCCGACGCGCTTCATCGAGGGCCTCTATCAGCGCTGTCGGCATCCGGACCATAACAGGAGCGGTGTCCGCTTTGGGTCTTCCACGTGATTTCATAATATTACTTATTGACAGATTGATTTCTTAGTATCATATATAAGCGCACGGGTGACGGAGACGCAACTCCAACGCCCGTGCTAACCAAACTCTGACGACGAGGACATCAGCATGGCTGCTAAACCACCTACCACCCCTGCCCGCGCGACTGAACCGCTCAATCAGACTGTTCTCGTGTCCAATCGATATAAGTTAACTCATACCCTCTGGATAAATAAAACCGCCAGTTTTACATGAACTTATAGTCTGCGTGGTGTCGTGCGATAGCGAATCGCTCAATAGGTGTCCTTAGTTAGATACAGCGAAAGCAAATCAAAAGCTTGACTTCAGACGATCACGGAGACTTCGGTCACGTCCCCATCGACTGCCTGACAAGCGCTCAGGATCTGGCGGAGGAGATGGGTCTGTACATAGCTGCCGTGAAACCTGCTCGGAGCCCGCAGGACCAGCCGGCCCCCGGCCCTCTCGACCCGGACAAGGTTACACAGCCAACTACCGTAGAGGTCCGGCGCTTCGGTATAGAGGATCGATTGCGCCAATGCCCACTCGCTCCCATCGCTAAGGTCAGGCGCCGGCACATGACCCCTCACTGGTAACGACACTACGGGGGTTTCATCGGGCTTGCCGCTCATTCGTAGGTCAAAGTCTGGCCCTACGTTGGACCACTCGGCTTCAGTCATGGCCAGGATGCGGTCGATGTCGAGACCATACTCCGTCACCCTGCCCCGCGCGCCTTGCCGCTTGACGACCAACCAACCTAAAGCGCGGAGTTTGGCCGTGTCCCGTTTCACGGTCCGCTCGTCCACCGACCAAAGTCGGGCAATCTCGCGCTGCCCGACGGCAAGTTCATCGCGGGCCCAATTGTAACGTGCCGTTATCAAGGTAACAAGCCGCAGCACCAATCGCTGGTCGTGCTTGTTGCGTGCAAGCGCGTAAGCGCCGAGTGCCGTAATAATATCGTATTTGCGGGCAGCGTCGCGTTGACCTGCCAGTTTGACCAGTTGCATGGATGCCCTCTATCTGCGGCGTGCGCAGTCGCTCTTGTCCTCGCAATGGGTCTTCGTCGGACCCATGGTCGGTTTGAATGACACAACGTCTTTCCGACCTCGGCCCTAATTTGCGTCCAAACAGTTTATTCTGTCAAGAGGTGGTTTTCCTGCGTATCCCAAAACTTGTCTAACGATAATGATTTTCTTGGTATATAGGTATTGGGGGCCATCGTGGATGTCCCACTAAGGAACAGTTCTGTCCCCCAATATGTCGGAAAGGGTGGCAATGCGTCCCCCCATATTATGTGTTTTATGCCCTTTGGAGGGTACTTTCTCGCATGGAGAATCAACGCAGCTGGTCGTACTAAAAAGTGAATTTTTAGCGTTGCCTCATAATAGGCCTTTTCAAAAACACTAATCTCGGCGTAAATCAGGAAAGAGAAATAATTAGCGTCCCGGTAGAAGGTTCCCCGCGGGGAACCTTGGAAAACGGGAGGCGACATTGAGGAAGGCATATGTACACTCATACTGATTTAGCAAAGTTGCAGGCCCAGTCCCTGAAGATGCAAGGGTTCATCCGGCAGCAAACTTACTCCCCGGAGATGGAAAAGACACTACGGCGCTTTTCAAGCTGGGAAGTTGCCGAGCTTATCCTGAAGATCAACCCCTCCACACTGCGCAGCCGGCTGGCGGCAGACCCGTCCCTGCCCGAGGGGGCAGTTGAGGAAGAAGGACGTCAGCGCTGGTACGCGTTGGAGGAAATTAACGAACTGAGGCGCAAGCTAAAAATCAAGGGAAAGTCGCTGTTGCCGAAACGTCCGGCGGGAAAGCGGGCGATCCGTGCGGCAATCGCAAACTTTAAAGGCGGTGCAGGCAAGAGCACTGTCGCGCTGCATTTTGCCCATGCCGCTGCTCTCGATGGCTACCGCGTGCTGGCGGTGGATTTCGATCCGCAGGCGACCTTGAGTCATTCGATGGGATTGTCGGATGTGTCCGAAGAGGTGACGGTCTGGGGGATCATGGCCCGCGATCTGATCCGTGAGACTGAGCGGATGAATGCTACGGCGGGTGGTGCTGAGAGCGGGACCGCCCTGCCCCAGCGAAAATTGCCGCCCTCGGTCACGGGCATGGGTTTGAACGATTTGCGGGTGATGGATTTCATTAAGCCGACAAGCTGGCCGACCATTGATATCATTCCAAGCTGTGCGAATGCAGCGTTTGTCGAATTCGCCAGCGCACAGTACCGACATTTAAATCCTGAATGGTCGTTCTTCGCGGCTGTTTCGCGTTATCTCGATCAACTTCCGGCGGATGCCTATGACCTTGTGATCTTCGATTGCCCGCCCGCGATCGGTTACCAATCTATGAACGCCGTCTTCGCGGCTGATGTGCTTTATGTGCCCTCTGGTCCGGGCTATTGGGAGTATGACAGCACGACGAGTTTTATCGGCCAGTTAGCCGAAGCGCTGGAAGACCTGGGTCGGTTCCGGGGGCGGCTGCCCTCTGGGACGGACCCGGACAAAGTTTTCGCCGACCTGCGGTTCCTACTCACACGATACGAGCCGAACAACGATTTGCACCGTGCGATGCAGTCAGCCTTTCATCAGGTTTTCAAGTCGCATGTGACCGAGCATCCGATTGAGATGACCCGCGCGGTTGAGCAGTCTGGGCGGTTCCTCTCGTCGATTTACGAAATGGATTACCGACAGATGACGCGCGAGACTTGGCGGCGCGCTCGGATGTCGTTTGATCGCGCTTATTACGAATTCCAAACCACGCTCGTTAACGCGTGGGATAATCTTGAGGATTGATAGATGGCAAAGAAGCGTTCTGTTTTCGATATTAATTTCGAGCTAGATGCCGAAAAAGAAGCCACCGAGTTCCCCGCAGGGAACCGCACTCTGGATACTAAATCCAACAATGTTCAGGGGCATCCGCAACAAAACTATGAATCGGCGCCCGCGCGCCGTGGCCCAATGGCAAGCGCGATCGCGGAAACCGCCGAGGCGACACGCGAGCGTGCGGATAAGGAGGCAACGATCCGTGCTGAGAACGACGCATTAGCGCATGAGCATGTGAGGTTGAAGAAGCTGGGGTTGATCACCGATCTTATCCAGACTTCAGACGTGAAGACGTCAAAACTTACGCGGGACCGCTCGGCCAATATTGACCCCGAGCTTGCAGAGCTGAAAGAGTCTATCAAGGCGGTTGGGCTTTCAAACCCGATCCGGGTTGAGAAAACTGATGAGGGGTACGAGTTAGTCCAAGGGTTTCGCCGCCTTTCAGCGTTTCAGCAATTGGCTGAAGAGACGGGCGATCCGCGCTATACGCGTATTCCTGCAGCGATGGTTCCCCGCGGGGAACCTTTGGTTGGCCTCTACCGGAAGATGGTCGATGAAAATTTGATCCGGAAAGACTTGTCCTTCGGTGAAATGGCACAGCTAGCGCTGTCCTATGCCAAGGATGAGAACATTCCAGTAGGCGACGCGGTCTCTACGCTCTACGCTTCAGCTCTTAAACAGAAACGGACCTATATTCGCCAATTCGCGCGGGTGTTAAAGGCTTTAGAAGGCACCATCCGTCACCCGGAGGCAATACCACGGGCTTTGGGTTTGAACCTTTACAAGTTGATCGACGCTCAGTCAGAGAGGGCAGGGGAGATCGCAGCGAGCCTGCGCGCTTTGCCGGATCGGGATGCCGAAGCTGAGATTGCAGTCCTGCAAAGCGCTTTAGCGCCAGAAAAGCCTGCCTCTACCCGCGTGTCTAAATCTACGTCTAAAACATCACTTAGAATGGGCCGCCCAGAAGGGGAAGCTAGAGTGACTGCGTCCGATGGAAAGGTCGAATTGCGGCTGGAAAAAGATTTTTCGGCAGTACCAAGGGCGCGATTGCAGCAGGGGATTGAGGCTTTTCTGGCAGTCTTGGACGAGACTGATAGATAACGTCGCTTGCCGCATAATGTTAAATCTTAAGTCTGCGACCCCACATCTTGTGGTCGCGGTTTTCACTAAAGGAATGCCAGTTCGAGAGTCGACCGTTTGCCCTGCGCCTTCCACCAGATAATCTAGCAGAAATTGGATCTCCAGCGACAGGTGTCGATTTTATGGACTTTGGCGGGGTCAGGGAGCTGGCCGAGCTGTCTCACTATACCGAACGCTACATGGCGGGTGAGTTCAAGCTGAACCATTTCATCATCCAACCATGGGGCTGGAGGACAATAACGAGGTTTTCGACCTGATGCATGAGATCAAGAGCATCCGCTCGGTTGTTCATTTCAGCAGCTAAATCTATGGGCTGCGCTTTGCCAAAGCGCGGCCTACCAAACCATTCTACGAGGTGTCCTATGACCCTTCATATTACCCGCGCCGCAAATGGCTATGGCGGCTAGACCAAACACTATAGCCATCATTCCAACCTGCTGAACCGCGACATGCGGTATCCAATCTACCTGCCGCCGCAGACGGCGGAGCGTTGTGCTGCGGAACTGGGGGTGCCGCTGGTACGTTCCGTACACCAGCCCGCGCGGCGAGGAACTAGCCGGTGCCGATAGCTATGCTTTGGGGCCGGGGGTCGGGGTCGATGTTAAGGCTGCAGAAGCGCCGTGAGACTTGCACTACCAGATGTATGACTATCTAATGCACGAACTGCCGAAGCTGATCGAAGAGACCTTTCCGGTGAGCGGTCAGCGGTCGATTATTTTTGGTGTTCCTTGTTTGGCATGGGGCTCTGGTCTTGGCGCTGCGCGGCCCCAAGCGCTACAATTCTTTCCCGGCCTTTAGCCCGACCTGTAACCCGGCGAACTGTTCTTGGAGGAGAAGGCGTTTTCCGCCCATTTGGGAGAGGGTCGCAAAACCTGTGAGGCCTCTGACGCCAGCCTGCTGATGCGCGGAGCCAAGGGAGGATCTCTAGCGCCGGTAGATTTGGGTGAGGCGGATGATTTATTGGCCGAGCAGTTGAAGTCGAACGCGCTGGATGCGACGGCCGGAGGCCTATGAACACAGGTGTTACTTCATCTCAAGCTGAGTAAATGATTACATGCGTTCATGCGGACCATCTTGGTCACTGACGCTTACTATGTCGCTTACGCTTTGAGCGGGAATGGCGGCATCTTTGATGGATTAAAAGCGTCATATTCCATTTAACCAAGCCGTCTAGTTGAGTAGGGTTAAGAAGTCCGGCCGCAACAATCGCAGACGCTGCTACAGCCCGGCAGCCTTCGTCAGGTTTACCCTAAAACGGTCGCGCCGGCGTTGATAACGGCGGGTCATTTCGGCGGAGGCGTGTCCGAGCTGCTTCTGGACATAGCGTTCGTCAACTTCGGCCGAACTCGCCAGACCGGCGCGCAGCGAGTGGCCGGAGAACAGTGCCAGGCGTTCCTTTTCGGGCAGGTCGGATCGGATGCCGGAGTCCTGGACGGTGCGTTTGATTAGCCGGGCCACATGTTTGTCGTTGAGCCGTGTTTCCGTTGCGCGTTTTCCATCCCGCGACGTGCCGACGAAAACTGGCCCGAAGTTGATCTTTGCAAAGTGCAACCATTGCTCGAGTGCATGTACGGGGCAGCTCGGTTCCTTGGTACCACGGCCGATCTCGACTTCGCGCCAGCCGGTCTTGGCGTTGAGGGTGAGGAGGGCGCCTTTGCCGAAGATCTCGATCCAGCCGCCGGAATCCGGCGTGTCGTCCTTGTGGACGTCCAGGCTGACAATTTCCGATCGACGCAGACCGCCTGCATAGCCGAGGAGCAGGATGGCTCGGTCTCGCAGACCGCGCAGGTCGAAGGGCAGGGTGGCGACCATCGCCAAGATATCCTCAGGCAGGATCGCCTCTTTCTGCGCCGGCGGGCGCGCGTGTTTGCGTTTGATCCCGGCGAGCACTGTCGCGATGTGCCTGTCCTTGCGGTCAAGCGTAAAGCCGCGCTGCGCATAGTTCCAGGCAAGCCCGGATAGGCGGCGGTCGATTGTCGAGACCGATAGGGGGCGGGATGTCGACTGCGACGCGGAGGGGCGTGAGCCGGACGCCAGGTCGGCGAGGTAAAGGCCGATCATCTCGGGCGACGGAGGCAGCGCTTCTGTGCCCTTCATCCGGCACCAACGTGCGAAGTGTGCCCAATCCTTCGCATAGGCCTTGAGCGTATTCTCAGACACTGACGCCCGGGCATAGTCTCGGGCGGTGTCCACCAGTCGATTGAGCGTACCGGACCCCGCGACATGAGAGGGCAGGGCGATACTGTGGTCCTGATCTCTCCCCTCGACGCGAGCGTCATTGAGCTCATCAGAGGGCGCTGATCGCGATTTCTCGGTCTCTGAAGGCATTTTTCACTGGATCCGATGCTGAATTTGAACTGTTTGGCAACATATCTACATATGTCCGATAATGTAAACTTATTGGACATAACCAGATCGCACAAGCTGGGGCGGTTTTTGCTTTCATAGATAGCCTTAACCGCCGCGATGAGGTAGCGTGATTATATGGATTCCCCCCGCGCCCTCGACATTGATCATTCTAAGATAATACCGCGCATGCCCTCTTGGGTTACCGCGGCGCCCGCCGAAACACTTGAAGATATGGCCTTTTTATCCGGCGCGGTCTTGCACCACCTGCATCTCCTGATGGCGCGGGACGACGTGCCTAAGACCCTGCTGCGCGCCCGGCTGGCCCTGCGCGCGGCAGAGGCTTGCGTCAGGTTTTCCGGTCGGCCAGAGCGGGCAGGGGCGCTGCGCGATACGGTTCACTTTCTGCGCCCCGGGGATCTGCCGGGACCGGCAGGAGAGGTCTATCTGTCTTGGCTGGGCGCTGTGGCACGGGCGGTCTCGGTCAGGTCTCTGGGCCGGGCACTGCCCGCTGTCGACGAGGACCGGATCGCCGACTGTCTCAACGCGGGGCGGGGGGCGCCGGTCAGCCGGGCGGGGAGGGTGCTGGAGGCCATGATGGCGACAGTGCGGCAGGAAGTGCCGGCGCTGATCTTAGCGGATGCCGCCTTGAGCCAAGCGCTTGGTTTGGACCATGTAACGCCTCTCTTGGCAGCTGGGTTGAAGCGCGCGGACCTGCGCAAACGCGGAGATGAGCTGCGCCGCGCCTGCCATCGCGCCGTCGTGGCTTCGGCGGTCGAGACGGCACGCCTCGCGGCCGATCTCACGCGGCGGGCAGAACATGTGAACGCGGTCGCGCCAAAGCTGCGCGCCAAGGGGGCAGGAGAAGCCGTGGAGATGTTTTTGACCCGCGACGCCGTCGCAGCAGCAGCGCTGCCGCTGCCGCCCCGTGCGGCACGGCGGCTGTGCGACCGGCTGGTGGAGCTCGGGGCCGTGCGCGAACTCACCGGTCGCGACACGTTCCGGCTCTACGGAGTATAGTGTGGCCAAACAACACTCTGAACCGGAACTGGACCGCGAGCTGGCCGATCTTCCGCCAGCGCTGCGCTGGCGGGAATGGATGCGCAGGATCGAAGCGGTGCTCTTTGCCTCGGCTTCCCCTGTGACGCACACGGATCTGGCGCGGGTGGTGGGGAAAGATGCGTCGGTCGATCTGCTCATTGAGGACCTGGCCGCGGAGCTGGAGGGGCGCGCATTTGAAGTTGCTAAGGCGGCGGGGGGCTGGATGATGCGCACGCGGTCTGCCTACGCTCCCGCGATCCGCGTGGCGGCGGATGCAGGGGATCAACAACTCGACCTGAATGAATTCGACTTCGCCGTGCTGGCGGCCATCGCTTACCATCAGCCGATCACCCGTGACGGGCTGAAGGATATTTTTGGCAAAGAGGTCAACCGCGATTTGATTGGCCGCTTACACGCGCGCGATCTGATCGGAACGGGTCCACGATCACCTCAGAGAGGGGCACCTTATACCTTTGTGACGACAGAGCAGTTTTTGATCGCGTTTGATCTTGAGAGCTTGCGAGACCTTCCGGACAAGGAACAATTGTTAGATGCCGGTTTAAGCGTAGAAAACGCGGAAGCTGGCTGAATAGATGTTACTCGAACTGTTTGCTTTGTGAATGGTTTTGGCATAAGCAACTTTAGAGTGTCGGGTGACGCCCTGTTCTACTGAGGCTTGAATTTCCCATGGGCCTCGCCAAACTGCGGCGGCTTCCGTCCATTCCCTGGCATCTGGGGTCGCCGCTTTTCTTAATCCCTTCTTATGGGAACGTCTGATCTACCTCATTGCTTGCGCGTATTTTTTTATCTATCGAGCTTCGATTTCGCGAGTTAGGTCTGACCTGGCGCCCACTTTTGACTCCCACAGCGGAAGTCAGTTCACGCTTCATTGCCATCGATGATGGATGCTTCGACCATCGCTCGACGTGATCCAAGGGTAGTTCGAGCATTTTAGCACAGATTACGCCTTCAGATTAAGCGATCTTCTTGTCACAAAATATATGCCTGCTGCGGGGTGATTTAAAATGTAATCCAACTTCGTCGGCATCGATACATTGAATAGCTAAATGATCAAGCATATGAAGCTTCTCAAGTATTTAGCCCCGCAAACAAATGGAAGAATTGCATGTTCGATAAGAGTGAGTTGAAAGCGATGCCGCGCAAA
Source organism: Sulfitobacter sp. 1A15106 (assembly GCF_043556995.1). Taxonomy (NCBI): domain Bacteria; kingdom Pseudomonadati; phylum Pseudomonadota; class Alphaproteobacteria; order Rhodobacterales; family Roseobacteraceae; genus Sulfitobacter; species Sulfitobacter sp. 1A15106. The sequence continues at coordinate 16,929 of NZ_JBIFFM010000016.1, forward strand.
GAGCTCGAAAAGCTGCTGGCGGACGTCAAAAAAGCACTGGCGTCTGCAAAGGCTCGGGATCAGCGAGAGGCCAAAAAAGCCGCGGCGAAGGCGGCTGCGGAGTTCGGTTTTTCGCTAAACGATATTGCTGAAACCGCAGCGCCGCTTCCCAAGAAGAAAACCAAAACAAAGGCGGCCAAGAAGCCATCAAAGCCGGTTTTCGCAAATCCGGAAGACGCGACACAGACTTGGACTGGGAAGGGGCGGCAACCGAACTGGTATCGTGAACAGGTTGCTACCGGCACGGATCCCGAGACGATGCGCATTAAAAATTGACGAGAACTTCGGGCTCGTAGAGGGGACGAGCCCGTTCAGGGCACCTGTCGGAGGGGCGTATTATGCAGGCAACCCGAACGTTTTCTCACTCCGGATCTGGAATCTTTCTCATGTGCGCGGGCATTGCATGCATCGCAATTAACGATGCGTTCGCGAAAGTGCTGACCGAGGGATATGCACCCGTTCAAATCTTGTTCCTGCGTAACATCCTTGCCCTTCCGTTCGCATTGGTCGTGGTTCTTCTCCTGCGAGGTAAAACAGCGGTTAGTTCGCGTCGGCCATTGGCGCATTTGTTGCGGGGTGCATTCTGGACTTGTGCAGCGACGTTCTATTTTACGGGTCTGAAATATCTGAATCTCGCCGAAGCGACCGCCCTGACATTTTCTGCCCCCATCTTCATAATCTCGCTTTCAAGCCTTTTTCTCGGAGAGCACGTCGGCTGGCGACGCGGGACGGCGGTCATCATCGGCTTTGTTGGTGTGCTGATTGTCGTACGGCCAGGAAGTGCTGCTTTTCAGCCGGCGGCGCTTTTCCCGGTCGGAACGGCGCTATTTTATGCTTTACTAATGATCGGATCACGCTGGGTGGACCCACGTGAAAGTGTTTGGACCGTCATGCTTTGGCTCGTCGGCGCAGGCGCGCTGATAAGCGCTCTGTTTGCGCCGTTTTATTGGACGCCAGTCCAATATGAAGATCTCTGGCGGTTCGGGGCGATTGCGGTGTTTGGCACAGCTGGCATGACCCTAATCACTCAGGCTTTTCGTTTCTCTGAAGCCTCTACCGTGGCGAACTTCGAGTATACTGGTCTAATATGGGCTACCCTGTTGGGGTGGCTTATCTGGCGTGAGGTACCTGACCTCGCAACATTTGTCGGGGCTGCGGTCATCGTATTTAGCGGAGCATTTATCGTATACCGCGAAGGTCAGATGAAGGTTTGATCGCCCCGCGGTGCCGTCAACAGGTATGACATCGCTTAAACACGTCGGGCGAAGATGTTCTTTCGCATCAATCCGCACCCCCGTTCTCAGTGACAATCAACACGCGGCGCACAGTAGGCAGGCGCTGCCGGTGGAAGGGCGCGAGAAGTTCGTGCCGCTGCCGGATATCTCCCCTGTGGCGGTCACGCTCGATCCGCGCACGCGGGCGAAGAAAGGACTCCCCTTGCCGGTTTGGATCGGCCTAAGCAGCGACGCGCTCCTTCGACCCTTGCAGCAGCAGTCGCATGATGTCTGTCCGCGTCAGAATGCCGACAAGCTGCGTGCCTCTCACGACGGGGATCACATCACTGCCCTGCTCAGCCAAGCGGTTCAGCAGGACCCCAACCGGCAGGTCATGCGGCACCGCCCTGTTTGCCGAATGCATAACGTCCCCCGCAGTCTGCCGTGCCTGCTGTTTGCGTGACAAGGGGCGGCCTTGCGCGGCTATCATGCCGAGCAGATCAGCCTGTAAGATCATCCCGCGCAGGCTATCCCCAGCGTCGACAACCGGCAGGCTCTTGATCCGATGCTTACGGAGCAACTGCGCCGCTTCCTTGAGGGATGTCTTAGGGCCAACCGTGATCAGATCGCTGGTCATGATATCTGCGCAGGTCGTGCCGTCAAAACGATGCTGCGCCGCTTCGGCCTCGGCGGCGGCAAGAAGACGACCCAGATCGGCCACGCCGAGGTTCGTGGTCTGATTGTAGCGCTCCAGCAATTCGCTAAGCTGGTCCGTCGACAGCCCCAAACGCGGCGGCACTTCATTCGGCTCTTCTTTTGGCAATCGAAACGGATACTTCCGTCCCGTCAGACGGTTATAGGCCGTGGCGCAGAGCACAAGAACCACCGTCGCCGCCCCAAGCGGCACCAAGGTAAACCACGGCCCAGCCTCGCATGCCAACTCGGGGTTGAGTGCGGTCAGCAAGGCTGCCGCCCCGCCCGGCGGATGCAAGGCGCGCAGAAACATCATAGCAGTGATCGCGCTCCCCACCGCGATGCCAACTGACCAAGGACCGGGAATGTACCAAACCGCGATCAAAGCCACCAAAGCAGCGCTGATGTTACCCACTACGGCCGACCAGGGCTGCGCCAAAGGAGAGTTTGGCACGCAAAAAAGCAACACCGCCGTCGCACCTAAAGGGGCCACAAGATAGAAAGATGTCAGTCCAAAGAGCGCACCGAGATAGGCCAGCCCCACACAAACGCTGATACCAATAAGCGCGCCAAGACCCGCCCGCAGCGGCTCGCCCCCGTGGAACCGGGGCAGCGCTGGTTCGAGGTGGTGCCATATCCGCATTTTCACTTCTCCCTAGCCTCTGGCACGCGACGCGCCGGTGCAAAGCCAATAGCCTGCCTATGGCGGTTTGCACGGGAAAACTGAACAGCGCAGCTTAGAAAAAGGGCGTGGCTTCTGAGTTCTCGCGCGAGGAGAGAACAAGATGACTGCGCGATGAGGGGTAAGGCGAATGTCCTGCTCCCTACCTTTCACGGGTTCAGGCGTAATCACCGCGACGATCTATTCGCGCCCAAAACGCGAGAATCAAATCGTGTCCGAATAGCTCGAACGCAGACAGTTCAGACCGCGTGATTCGATCAAAGATACAGGTATCGTCCAGACTAGCTCCGCGATTCTACAAAAACTTTAGAAATGTCATCCGCAGTCACAAGGCGCCACCCCCCTGCAGACAAATCATCGGGCAATGTAAGATCGCCTATAGCTTCACGGTGCAAAGCCGCCACGTGATTTCCCACCGCGGCAAACATACGTCGCACTTGATGATATCGGCCTTCGGTGATGCTCAATCGCGCCTCAGCGGGTGCGATAATGTCGAGCTTGGCCGGATGAAGTGGTGTCTTCTCTCCGGTCAAAAGCAATTCACCCGAGGCGAAAACCTCTGCCTCCTGTCCCTCAAGTGGGCGGGCAAGGGTGACGTGATAGGTCTTTTTGACAGCGCAGTTGGGGCTCGTGATGCGATGTAGCAAATCACCGTCGTCGGTAAGAAGAAGCAGCCCAGAAGTTTCCTTGTCTAGCCGACCTACAGGCGAGAGCATGGGTTTGCGCTTCCGCCATCGCCCTGGCAGAAGATCATAGACCAATGGCCCGTTGTCCTTGCGGGAGCATATATAGCCGACGGGTTTGTTCAGGATCACCACCATGCCTGGCAGCGGATCTAGCGCGGCGCCATTGACGGTCATGCGCTCGGCCAGATCGGGGGGCATGGGAATGCGTTTGGCTACGTTCTTCACGCGCACCCCGTCCAGCCAAATCTGATGCGCATGCGCGAGCTGCGCGATCTGACTGCGCGAGCCATAGCCGAATGAGGACAACAACCTGTCGATCCGGGTGGTCGGAACGTTGGTCATCTGGTCGGACCTCTCTCATCATGCAGCACCGACCTGTTGTGCGGCGGCAAGAATGCAAAAGCAAGCGGCAGGCGAATAACCGGCCGCGCCGTCATGTCGAAGAGTTTTGTCAAACCGGTTCTCGCAATGGTGTTGTCACGTTAACGAGCCTTAGGTTGCTGGTGCATTGATCTGGGCGTAGGCGGTGTCGATGCAGGCATTGAAAATCAGCTACAAGCGCCATCGGTTTCCACCTCAGATCATTGCTCATGTTGGCTGGCTCTACGCCCGGTTCAACTTGAGCCTGCGCGAGGTCGAGGAGTTGATGCTGGAACGTGGCGTGGACGTTTCGTATGAAACGATCCGGCGCTGGATCGTCAAGTTCGGCCCGCTGATCGCCCACGTTCTACGGCGACGGCAGCCGCGCCCCGGCGATGTCTGGCATCTGGACGAAGTCGTCGTGAAGATCGCGAAGCAGTCATACTGGCTCTGGCTCGCCGTCGATCAACACGGTGTCGTTCTTGAGGAAATCCTTCAACCGAGGCGAGACAAGCGCGCCGCAAAGCGGCTTTTGATCAAGCTAATGAAACGTTGGAGCTTCGTGCCCAAAAGGATCATTTCGGACAAATTGCGATCCTATGGTGCTGCAAAACGTGAAGTCGCGCCCGGCCTTGATCATTGGTCCCACAAGGGGCTCAATAACCGTGCAGAAAACAGCCATCTCCCTTTTCGAAAACGAGAGCAGGTGATGCAGGGTTTCCGATCGCCTGGTAGCTTACAACGCTTCGTCTCGATGCAATCTGAAACCCGTAATTCCTTCTCCGTACCAGGCCGCCGTCGTTCCGCTCTCATCATCCGCTACCATCGGCTAGAAGCATTCGAGGCGTGGAAATCTGCTGCAAACGTCGCCTAATCAACGATCGGCATGCCAACTTGCAAGCTCGGCGAGTTAACGTGACAACACCTACTGGATGCATCATGACCCAAATCAGGGCTTTCGCGAAGCGTATGGACGTGAAAATCGATGATCTCTCGGTAAACGCAGAAGCCAATTGGCAGTGGACGCCCACGGGCCGCATTTATGAGACTGCACCTAAGTCTTTCCATCTTGACGTCCTGCTAGAAAGCTCGTCACCTTTGAAAGATCAAATCGCGTTGATCCAGGCAGCTAGGAAGGGTTGCTTCGTCGAGCAAACGTTGGGCCGAGCCAACTCTATCACTCATCGTATCAGAACTGATACGGGTTTAATGCCCGTTGATTGATATGCGTTCTTTCGCACCAAAATATTGACCGGGGGTCGTGCCGCTTTCGCCAACCGGATCGACACGACCCTAGTCAGTGTAAGTTCTCTGGTATCTTACAATCGTTGGAGGTGAAGCAGGCTGACGACTTGCTAACGGAAACTCCGCTACCTTGCATCGATGATGACCATGGTCGGGGAGATCAAGCTCCAGTAAGAATGTATGCGCTGATGGTAGGGTTAAAGCCGGTAATTAGGTAGCCTTTGTTAAAGGCAGCTGTCATCTCATCACGCACTCTTTGTCTTTCGGAAATTGCCAGATCAAGATCATTTAAAAGAAGATCGTCGACGTTCTGTGGGATTTTAAGGTGAAGTGAATCTGTCGGGTTCTCATTCTCGCCGCCAATTTCTTTGGCGAGCCGTTTTACTCGTGTCTCCTCTAATAACCAGTCCGCCACTATACGGTCCGAGGTCACGCCAGCATTGATGCCCTCCATTTTGCCGTAATAGTCGGGCAGGTAGACTTTGGCCGTCGCTCCGAGCCGCGCGATGTTAAGATTGGCATTGATGCGGCGCAGGGGGTCGAAGGTCCAACGGACGGAAGTAATCCCGCGCGCCAGACACCAATCGCGTTGATACCATTTCAGCCGCGCGCCCAGCCCCATCCCCCGGCTGTCGGGGTGGACGGCGAGGCGGTGAGAATGCTGAACCTGCGGATCCTTGGTGGGAAACCCAAAGAGAAACCCGAGCATCCGCCCTTCGACAAAGGCACCGGCTACCAATCCGCCTTCGTGCTGGATCGCAAGCATCAGGTCGGAATTGTCCGCTGGATCATCCGCGCCCCAAACGGTGCGCTGGAACTCCTCAGCGCGTTTGAGTTCCGCCACGCCGTTGAGTTCACGCAGCTCAACTTCGGTATTCATGGCAATCATGGGCGGATCATCTCACTATGGCTGGTGACAGTTTTTATATAGTCCCGATCAAGAGTGACCCCGATCCCCGCGCCGTTGTTTGGCACTGGCATCTCGCCATTGGCAGCCTCAAGTGGCTCGTTCACGATGTCGCGTTTAAAATAGCGGCTAGCGCTGGATGTATCCCCCGGTTTGGTGAAATTCGCGAGGGTGGCGAGGTGGATGTTATGCGCCCGGCCAATCCCGGCCTCCAGCATCCCGCCACACCATACCGGCGCGCCGAAGGAGGCGCTGACGTCATGGATCGCACGGGCAGCGGCAAAACCGCCAACGCGGCCAACCTTGATGTTGATGACCCGCGCCGCCCGCATCTCAAGCGCCTTGCGTGCGTCGACGGCGCTGCGGATGCTCTCATCAAGGCAGATCGCCGTGTTCAGCGCTGCCTGCACCTGCGCGTGGTCGTGGATGTCGTCAAAGGCCAGTGGCTGTTCGATATAGTCGAGGTCGAATTCGTCGAACTGCCGCAGCAAGGCGAGGTCTTCCAGCCCGTAATCGGTATTGGCGTCGACCGTCAGCTTGATGTCGGGGTAGCGCGCGCGCACGGCGTCGAGCAGCGCTAGGTCATGGCCCTTGGCGATCTTCAGCTTAGTGCGTTTGTAACCCGCTGCCTGCGCTTCCGCGATGCGGTCCAACGTCACGTCAATGCTGCCGATGCCGATGCTGACACCCACATCCACCGCACCGCGCACCCCGCCGAGTGCCGCCTTAAGCGGAAGCCCGAGGCTCTTTGACCAAAGATCCCAAAACGCCATTTCTAACACCGCTTTGGCCATCCGATTGCCGCGCCACGGGGCGAGAATTGGCTCCAACTCATAGGGCGACGCGAAGCGCTTGCCGACGATCCGCGGCAGAAGGACATCGCGCAGAAAGGCCATAGCGGCGGGGATTGTCTCTTCGAGGTAGTCGGGTATTTGGTCCATCACCGCTTCGGCGATGCCCTCGATCCCCTCGCCTTTAAGCACCAGCAGCGGGAAGGTCTTGTCGGTCAAAGTTTGGTTGGAGATCACGAAAGGGGTGATCAGCGGCAGGCTGACGATGTGCAGCTCGGCCGCTTCGATCATGATGCCGCCGCCGGTAAATGTGGGGTTTATATTGTGCTGTGACATGGAAACTCGCTGGATCAAATGGGCAGGGCGTTACTTCACATTCGCGATGAAACGCTGAAAGACTTCGGTTTGCGGATTGGTGAACATCTGCTCAGGGCTGCCGCGCTCGGCGATGCGGCCCTCGTGCAGGAACACGACATCGGAGGAAATATCGCGGGCGAATGCCATCTCATGGGTGACGACGATCATCGTGCGCCCCTCGGCGGCGAGCGATTGCATGACCTTTAGCACCTCGCCCACCAATTCGGGGTCAAGCGCGCTGGTCGGCTCATCGAACAAGATCGCATCCGGCTCCATCGCCAGCGCCCGCGCAATGGCCACGCGCTGCTGCTGGCCACCGGACAGCTGGGAAGGATACATGTCCATCCGGTCCTGTAGTCCGACCCGCTGCAAGAGTGCTTGGGCAGCGGTGCGAGCGATCGCTTTGGGCGTGCCTTTCACTTGCACCGGGCCTTCCATCACGTTGTCCAAGGCGGTGCGGTGGCTCCACAGGTTGAACTGTTGAAACACCATGCCCAAGCGGCTGCGCACCGTTTCGATATGACGGGCGTTCAGGGGCTTGCCATCGCGCACCTGAATTTCTTCCCCATGCACGGTGACCGTGCCAGAAGTCGGGGTCTCGAGGAAATTCAGACAGCGCAGAAAGGTGCTTTTGCCAGAGCCGGATGAGCCGAGGATCGAGATCACATCGCCCTCTCGCGCTTCGAGCGAGATGCCCTTGAGCACCTCCACAGCGCCGAAGGATTTGCAGATATCTTCGGCTTTCAGGATAATGTCGGCCTCGCTCATGGCTTTGGTCCTTCCGGAGGGGAGAGAATAGATCGGCCCGTGTTGCGCGGACCGATGTGACGGCTCAGACGTGTCTCGCCCTGTCTCCAGAGCAGCACAAAGATCGCGGTGATGCAGAGGTAAATCAGCGCGGCCCAGAGATAGATCGAGAAGTCGAATGTGCGCGAGAAGATCTGCCGCGTGCGGCCCATGATGTCGAAGACGGTGACAACGCTGGCCAGTGCGCTGGCCTTCATGAGCAGGATGATCTCATTGCCGAGCGCCGGCCACGCAATGCGGTATGCATGGGGGAAAGTCACCCGGCGGAGGATTTGAAGGCGGGTCATGCCGATAGCCTTGGCGGCCTCAATTTCTCCGCGTGCTACGCCCATGATGCCGCCGCGCAAGATCTCTGTCTGATAGGCTGTCGAGTTCAGCGCAAAGGCCAGGAGCGCACAGTTGAACGGATCACGGAAAAACCCCCAAAGGCCCCAGTCCTGCAAAAAGGGGCGGAACTGGCCGGAGCCGTAGTAGATCAGAAAGAGCTGCCCCAAGATCGGCGTGCCGCGCATGAAGGAGATATAGAGCCGCAGGGGAGCCTGCGCGACAGGGTGTGTATTGGCGCGGATCAGCGCAAGGCCGGGGGAGAAGAGCGCCGCGAAGAAGGCGCCCAGAAAAGTTAGCTTGAGTGTCATCAAAGTGCCATCAAGCAGGCGTGGCCAATATTCCACGACGATGTCAAACGGGTTCATCTCAGACCCTCCGGATGCCGCGATTGGCGCCGCGTTCCATACGGGCCAGCACCACTTCCGACAGGACGCAGAGCGCCCAGTAGATCAGACAGGCCAGCAGGTAGAAGGTGAAGGGCTGTTTGGTCACACCCACAGCTACTTTGGTCATGCGCATCAGGTCGTCCAGTGCGATGATTGACACCAGCGCTGTGTCTTTCAGCATGTTGATCCATAGGTTCCCAAGGCCGGGTAGGGCAAATCGCCAGACCTGCGGTAGGCGGATACGAAAGAAGATTTTGCGCGGCGACATGCCGATCGCTCGGCCCGCTTCCATCTGGCCCTCGTCGAGCGATTGAAAAGCGCCGCGCAGCACTTCGCCCGCAAAGGCGCCAAAGACCATGGCAAGCGCTGTCACCCCGGCGGCAAAGGGGCTGAACTCAATGTTGGTGCCGCCCGGATCCCACCAGACAGCCAGTTTGTTCAGCAAAAGCCCGACACCATTGTAGACTACGAAGAGCGTTAGGATCTCCGGCAGGCCGCGCATGATTGTGGTGTAGCCAAAGCCAATGGCCCGCAGCCCCGCATGGCGCGACATGGAGGCAAAGGCCGCAACAAAGCCGATCAGCAGACCGATGGGAAGCGTCACGATGGCAAGCTGCATCGTGATCGCCAAACCCGCGAGGATTTCATCCCCCCAGCCGGCATCGCCGTAAGAGAGCAACTCAAACATACAGGATTTCCAATTGGGGGGAGGCTTTCATCATTTCATCGTGTAAACGTCGATGTTGAAATACTTGTCGTTGATGGTTTTATAAGTTCCATCAGCGCGCATTTCGGCCAAGGCGGCGTTCAGCTTTTCACGCAACTCGTCGTCTTCCTGGCGCAGCGCGATGCCCACGCCTTCACCGACAAAGGCCGGGTCGGTGATCGGCTCGCCGGCCAATTCGCAACAAGCGCCGTCTTCGGTTTTGGTTGTCCAGTCCAACATCGGCAGCATGTCACCGACCTGCATATCGATCCGTCCGCTTGCCATGTCGAGGTTAACTTCATCCTGCGTTGGATAAAGCCGCACATCCGCATCCGGGTAGGTTGCTTCGATATAGTCGGCCTGCGTGGTGCCGGACTGTGCGCCGATGACCTTGTCGGCAAGGGCTTCATTGGTAAATTCAGTGATGTCAGACCCTTTTGGCACAACATTCGTCATCGCGGCGAGGTAGTAAGGGTCCGTGAAAGCCACCTGCTTCTTACGCTCTTCTGTGATGAACATCGACGCGATGATGAAGTCGTATTTGTTCGCCAGTAGCCCCGGAATGATCCCATCCCAATCCTGCGCAACGACTTCGCATTCTTCGCCGATCCGCTTGCAAAGTTCCTGACCGATCTCGACATCGAAACCGGCGATTTTGCCGTCAGCTTCAATGTAGTTAAACGGGGGGTAGGCGCCTTCAGTCCCCAAGCGCAGGGCCTCGGCAAAAGCGCCGGTAGAAAGGCTGGCGGCAACGGCCAGCGTCGAAAGCGCCGTGGCCAGTTTGAGTTTAGCTGTCATCGTGTTCACTCCTGTTGGGTTTTTCGGTGTCGTTTGTCCGTTTGGCCCCCTGGCGTGCAGGGCGGTCAACATGGCCGGTAAAGCGACCATAGAGATCGGCGATCCGGTTGAGCCTGCCCTCCACCTCGGACCCAAGCTGTAAAAAGACGCTGTGGATCAACAGGTTAGACAGGTTTGCCATCTGGGCTGTCGAATCCCAGAATTGATTGAACTGCGTGGGCACCGCGAAAACCTGATCCGCCGCGTCATGGCCCCAGTCGCAAAAGACATCCGTGATCAGCGTCACCGTCACGCCCGCCGCGCGGGCCTCTTCGGCAAGGCTTTTGGCCAGAACCGAATAGCGTCGAGCTTCAAAGATCACGAGATGGGCGGGGTGGTCGGTCAGCAAGACTTCGGCGAAGTTCCCGCCTGCGAGATCCAGTAATGTGACCCCGCCGCGCAGATATTGCATTTGGTTGGCGAAATACTGGGCGAGGCCACGTTCTGTCTGAAAACCGACGACGAAGACATGCGGGGACTTCGACAAACGTTCCGCTTCTTGGTGCCATTCGGAACTGTTTGCCAACTCATAGATGCCGACAAGCGCTGCGATTTCGAGCTGCAGCCCTTGATTAAGTTGCGCACTGTCCACACCGCCATCCTTGCGCATCTCTTGCAGGCGATCGGACATCAGCCATGGGTCATCTCCCATATCGTGCTTCAAATGGTCCTTTAGGTCGCGAAAGCTATTGTATCCGATCGACCGGCAGAACCGCCCAACCGTTGCTTCGCTGACCTTTACCGAGCGAGCAATGCTCGCGCCGGTCTCGAATGGGAGGCCGGCCCAAGAATCCAACATGTAACGCGCCAAAAGGCGGTCTGCTTTGGAGCCGTGTTCTAGAGCTTCTTCGAGCTGTGATTTGATCGAACGCTGCAACGGGTGGCTCCAAAGTAGTGCTGAAAGCAAACTGAAATATAAATTTCATGTTGTCAATGATGAAAGAAATTATGCATTTTGCGCCCTGAGGGCTCAATTTCCGGCAGCGTGACATTAGAAAGCTTCACGCCGGATACCGTTACGGCGATGACCCGTTGAACAGTCAGTGGTAATCGAGCCGAACGATCTCGGTGTGTTAGATCGGCTTGAGGCGAAACGACACAACAGGTTCTTCAACCGGCGGTAAGCTGACGTCAGTCATGTCATCGTCGAACGGCGGTTTCTTTTTCCCAGTGCGGATCACCATCATCGTGAAAAACTTGGCAACATTTTTCCGTGTCATACAGGTTTAGCATCAGAACGACGTCAGCTTGGCCAGTGAGGACATAGGCTTGGATGCCATTAATAGACAGCTTGAGTGTCCAAAATTTAAGGAAGCACGAGCTGACCACTACAACACATGCCTAAATTTTAGGCGCTTCTTATTTGGCTTTAAAAACAACGCTGGACTAAGGTTACTAACAGTTTGATCCCCACTTATAGTGGATAAACTGAACGTAGCATAAAATTCGCGGCGGCCTGCAACTAGTGCAGGCCGCCGCAGTTCAGTCTTGTGACGGGGAGGAGGTCACCGGACAGATGGACATTTTTTTGCCCATGTTTAAGAGATAGGTATGGTCTGCGGGAAAGCAAACTCTCAGTTGTCCCGGAAAGCCTGAAGACTTGCGAGATGACCAATCGGTGTAGGGCTATGGCCCCTTAGCCGACCAGTTCTAAAGCGCCTCGCCCCCCAAGCGCACAATGTTGTCGGCCCCTTCATGCTACAGAAGGTCTACATTGACTATAGAAATGGCGCTTGATCGGGGCGGATAGCAGTTCTTTGAAAGCTCAATGGAATTATGCTTAAACCCAACCGTGCCACAGAACGAAAATGGTCAGAGAGCGGCCCTGTCGAGGGTTTGCGTGCCACCTGCCAGGAACGTGTAGACAAACGGGAGAACACTAAAATGAAAAATCTGAAACTCTGGCTTTCAGCCGCAGCGATCGCGACCACCGCGCCCAATATCGCGGCTGCCGAATGCGGAGAGGTCAGCATCACCGAGATGACGTTCTCGTCTGCAATTATCACGACAGAGATTGCATCATTCCTGATGGAACAGGGCTACGGTTGCACCGTCACCCGGGTACCGTCTGATACAATTCCCGCCCTTACATCACTTGCTGAAAACAATGAGCCGGATATTGTGACCGAACTTTGGGTCAACTCTGCAGGCAGCGCTTACGAAAAGCTCAAGCAGGATGACGTGATCCAGGACATGACACAGGTGTTGCAGCCAGGCGGGCTCGAGGCTTGGTGGATCCCCACCTATCTTGCAGAAGAGCATCCAGAACTTAAAACGATCCAAGGCATCTTGGACAACCCTGAGCTTGTAGGGAACCGTTTCAACAACTGTCCTACAGGAGGATGGGTCTGTAGCACGATTAATCGCAATATTGCGCGCGCATATGGTTTTGAAGAAGCGGGCATTGAAGTGTTTGATCACGGGGGCGGCGAAACCTTAGCCGCGTCCCTTGCCTCAGCATATGAAGCCAAAGAGCCATGGTTTGGGTATTATTGGGAGCCTACGGCGCTTATGGGGCGCTTTGACATGACCATGGTTGATATCGGGGGTGTAGACCTCGCTGCTCACAAAGCCAACTTAAACGCTGATGTCGCAGACCCAAAGCCAAGCGCCTATCCTCCCAGTTTGGTGTACACGGTTGCGACTACGGACTTTATCGATGAGTACCCGGAGGTCGCTAAGTTGATGAGCAATATTAGCTTCGAGACCTCCGAAATGAGCGCGCTGTTGGCTTGGAAGGACGAGAACAACGCGTCTACGGAAGAAGCCGCTGTGCATTTTTTATTGAATAATAAGGATGTTTGGCGCGACTGGCTCAACGAAGACGCGCGCCGGAAGCTATCCGCAGTCTTGGAAGATAATTGAGGGTCAGCTACTAGCGATCCGTTCAAAATAAGCGACGGCCGATACGGGCCGCCGCTTTACCTTCTCTCAGAAGGTACAACTGGTATTCAAGAACCCTGTCTTACAGCCACTACCTCAATCTCTACCAGCCATGCGGGGTTTGCTAATCCTGCGACCTCAAAGACCGACCGAGTAGGGAGCTCAGGCTGTTCTTCGGTACCAAAGTACTGAGTGTAACCCTCCATAAAGCCTTGGAAATCCATCCCATCGCTACCCTCGGGGGCAACAAGGTAGGCCTGCATTTTGATGACGTCCCCCATATCAAGGTCGAGCCCGGCAAGCTTTTTCTCAATTGAAGCGAGAACACTGGCGGTTTGGGTTGCCGTATCGCCGAAATATTCAGGAGAGCCCTTCTCGGCCGCCTCATCGGCGACCGTCGGCACGGTGCCGCTAAGGTAAACCAAGGTTGCATCCGCGGGCACTTCCACAGCTTGCAAGATCGGGAAGTCTGAATCCGGCAAACCATGGCGAACAACTTCTGAGCCTTGAGCGTATACGCTCGTGGTCATAAGTGCTGCGACAGCGGCGAGGGGGGCGATAAATTTGCGGATCATTCGTGTTCCTCCGTGTTCTGATTTACGGGTTCAGCCGGCCGGGCGTCGGCCACGGCGTCGAGCGTACCATCGGCCTCATAGTCATTGCCAATGTTGGTTTGAATATAGTCAGTGATAGCCAACACTTGTTGGTCATCGAGAAAATGCCCAAGGCTTGGCATCGCAGCTTGGCCATTGATGATGATGTAGGTCGCATAGCCGGCATATTCGAGGTTGGGGTTGCCACTAAGAGCAGGGTACTTCCCAGCCCCGATGGCCCCTGACCCGTCAGCCATATGACAGCCAGAGCAGAGCGTTTGGTACAACTCTTCGCCATCTTCGCTGACATATTCCTCGACCCATTCACCGCCATCCGCCATAGCGGTTATGTCACGCTCTTGTGGACGGGCTTCGCCTTCGGGAGAGGTCTCGCCGGTTTCAGGCGCCGTGGCTTGCGCCGCGCGCGTGTTTGCGTCGTTGTCTTGGGCATAGAGCGGCAGAGCGCCGAGAATGCCTACGATCGTCGCTGAGAAAAATATCTGTCGCATGGCTTCACCCGTTGATTACTTTGTCATGGAGGCGCGAGATCGCATCAAGCGAGGAGAGGATCGCCCCTTCTTGCCACGCAGGCAGGTATGAAAGGTGCTCCCCGGCGCAGACGACGCGATTGTCGATCTTGATGGCGTCCTCGTAATTGTCGCGATTTTCCCAAACGCCCGAGCATCCAAGAACCCATGGCACCTTGTGCCACACAACGCTAACGCCGGTCTTAAACTCATCCCGATACTGAGGGTGGATTTTGGCACCCTGTCTTACCGCCCATTCCAAGCGCTCTTCAGGCTGCATTGCGTTGAACTTGTAGGAGTTCTCTCCGCGCCATGTATAACCGCCCAGCAACACGGCCGGTCCATCGGAGAAATAGCCTGTCGAGGGGTAGCTGATCTGACCAATGGCGAGATCGGTATAGCTGATACCGCCGTAGATATCTTCATCCTCTTCCCAGAAGCGACGTTTGAACTCGAGGCCCCACTTCGTCGATCCATTATAATACATCGAACTGATCGCATTGGACAAATCACCCGAGAGATTGTGGTCGATCTGCCCGAGAATGGAGAAAGGAATGGTACAGACACAATAGTCCGCTTTGCTGGTCTGCTGGCCTCCACCGGCCGTGTCTTCCCATGTCACCGTCACACCATTTTCGTCCTGCTGTAGCGAAACAACTTTGGCGTTATAGGTAATGAGATCTCCAACCTCGCGCTCGAACCCTTTGGCGATACCATCCATCCCGCCTACCGGCTGAAACATGGGTGCTTGGTGATCCACTGTCTCATGCGTGGCGAGATATTCCCAGAGGCGCGACTGCAGCACCTCCTGCGGGTTAAGCAGATCCGAAGCTTCAGGTGCTGCCCCGACACCGCCGCCCGGCTGCTTTGCGTAACCCCGGTAGTGACTGGTGTCCAAGCTCTTCACGTATTCATTCTGCTCGCTCAATACGCCGAAGGCCCGCAGGCTTTCCAGTAGGACTTCTCGGTCCTGCGCGGTGACTAGCTCATCGAGTCTTCCCTGATTTACGGCCTTAGCCAACAACTCCGAGATATGTCCGCGATAGTCGGTTTTGATGTCTTTCAGACGCTGCGGCTTACCGCCATAGGCGTCCGAACGATGAAGATAAGAATTATAGTTCAGTTGGATAAATGGCTCGAGAGGCACTTTAAGCCGCTTACAGTAGTCTAAAACGGCATGGTGGTTATGAGGTAGGCGCCATGGGCCAGGGTTGATGTAATTGCCTTCGGCGAAATCGACGTTCTGGGTCGCGCCGCCAAGTTCCGTATAGCTGTCGCCCGAGCGCAGGGTCCAACATCGTCCGCCCGCCTTCTCACGGAACTCTAGCACTTCGACCTCATAGCCGGCTGCCCGCATTTCATAGGCGGCGGTGAGCCCGGCCAAGCCGGCGCCGAGAACCAGCACCTTCGCTCCCTGCGGATCTCCGTCTAATTTAATAGGTCCGCTATAATCAGAGGGTGCTGCAAAACCCATTGAAGTCATGGCATGATACATAGCGGCACTGCCTGCGGCAGTTCCGATCATCGTTAGAAGATTGCGGCGTGTGATTTCACTCATGGAGCCCCCTCGTCGTAAAAACGATAAGCGCTCTCGATCACTGCGACACGAGCGCGCTAGTTCACGAATTAAGTAATTCTACAGAGCCAACCGTTCGCAAAGGTGCAGGGTTCCAAGTAATCAGGTTTTCTTTTTCTGAATGCCGTAAAAAATCCTTCTATCTGATTCTCCGAGAGCATTTCGAGCGTGCAGCGTCGTGGGTAACTAAAAGCGCGAGACCACTTCTGGAACGGTGCGATTTCAGAGAAGGTCAAGAAATCTCTGCTCGGCCAGGGAAAGATGTCGTTCCTTATGGCGCAAGACATAGAACGGGCGCTGCGGTAGCTTGAAATCCACTGAAACTAGCCGGTTTGCATTGACCGCCGGGCCGACGACGAGGGTCGACAAAATCGCAGCGCCAGCTCCAGCTTCTACTGCCACGCAAAGCGCTTCGTTCGATGGCAGCTCAAACGCGACTTCCACATCTTCGGTGCTTAACCCCTGATCCATGAGGACCTTCTCGCAAGCCGACCGGGTACCGGAGCCTAGCTCTCGCATCACCCACGGACTTGTCTTCAGGTCTTCGGCATCAGAAGGCGGGCAATGTTGCCAAGCATGCCCCGGGGCCACGACGAGCGCCAGTTGATCCCCCTGCAAAATTTGGCTGATAAGTGCCGCATCTGTGATCTCCCCCTCGACGAAGCCGAGGTCAATGGTGGCGTCATGGACCATCTGGGCCACAAGGGTGGAGTTACCAACTGCGAGCTCAAGTGCAATGCCCGGGTGTTGCTCTCGAAAGCGCTGCATCAAAGGTGGCAACCAGTAGTTTGCGATTGTCTGGCTGGCGCCCAAACGCAGGGTGCCACGCTTCATTCCGGCGAGATCATCCAGCAAACGGTTTGCCTGTTCAGCGCGCGCCACAACGGCGCGGGCTTCGCTCAGAAACAGCTTGCCTGCGTCCGTCAGAACAACACGCCTCCCAACCCGGTCAAACAGACGAACAGCGTGGCGCTCCTCCAGCGCTGCCACTGCAGCACTGGTCGCGCTTTGGGTCAGGTTAAGATAGGCCGCCGCCTGGGTGACATGCTCACGTTCAGCGACAGCGATAAAAATTCTAAGTTGTTCAAGCGTCATGTCAGTAGAAGAACCAGACCGAGGCTGAAAACGGAAATGAAAACCCAAGCGCCAGCCCCCAATAGCGCGGGTCGGATACCTGCGGCTGCCAGTTTGCGCATGTCCGTTTCTAGCCCCATTGCCGCGAGAGCCATGGCGAGCAGAAATTGCGTGATGCCGGATGTGTAGGGCGCTGTGGCCTCGGGCACCCAGCCGGTGCTGGCCAGCCCGACCATGGCAACAAACCCGAATACGAACCATGGCAGCGGTGTCTCTGCGCGGTTCGCCGCGCCACCAGCGCTGAGCCGTTTGCGGGCAGCAAGAAAGCCAAGGCCCAGCACAACGGGCGCCAGCATCATGACACGTGTTAGCTTCGCAATGGTACCGAATTCGCCAGCTTCCTGTCCGCGCGCATAGGCAGCGGCGACGACCTGCGCCACTTCATGGATCGACGCGCCGGTCCACAAGCCGTAGGCCTGCGGCCCCATGTTAAACAGGCCGGCAATCACAGGCATCAGTATCATGGAGAGCGAGCCGAAGATCGTCACACAGGCTACGGCATAGGCCACATCCTCATCATGGGCGCGGGTCACGGTATTTGTGGCAATCACGGCAGAAGCACCGCAGATCGAGCTGCCAGAAGCGATCAACTGCGTTAGCCTTGCATCCACCTTCAACACCCGTCCTAACCAAGTAGTAAAGGCGAATGTGGCCAACAGCGTGGCAATGATAAGCGCAACGCCGAGACCGCCCACGGCGATGACCTGCTGAACGGTCAGTTGTAGCCCAAGCAACACGATACCGGTGCGTAAGATACGTTTGAGGCTGAAGGCGACACCAGCCTTCGCAATTGCGGGCGTCCCGATCAGGTTGTGAAAGGCCATGCCGATTAGAATTGCCAAGATGAGTGGGCTAATCTGATGGACCCCGGGTAAGTGGCGCAGGCCGAATGCAAGCGCCGCAATCAACCCGGCAAGGAAAAGGCCAGGGAACACACTGTGCGCTTTCGTCGTTTGCTGCCGCCTCAGCCCAACGCCACCTTCGTGGATGCTGAAATATGCCATGTAAAGTCCCCTCGTGATTGTTGCAGGGGTATCGTTAGGTGGGCCGCAAATATAATAAAAACTGTTTGTCTGAGTAGAAACCATCGATTTTGCCGAATGGTCAGGCCGCGGTGACAACAATAGGCGGGCGCAGTCAAATCCGAACAGCGGTTTCTTCTTTCGCAGTGCGGATCACCATCATCGTGAAAAACCTGGCAACATTGGTCTGATCCCGGAACAACCTATCGCAAAGCGCGTCGAATTCTTCCATGTCGTGCAGATTTAGCATCAGAACGACGTCGGTCTCGCCCGTAACGGCATAAGCTTGGGATACGGCGTCCTCTGCCACCGCGAGGTCTAGAAAGCGGCGCATGTGCTGTTCGCCATGAAGTTTGAGTTCGACAGTGACCAGCGCCTTTAGTGGTCGTCCCGTTTTCGCAGGGTTCAGGATCGCGACAATGCGGTCGATGATCCCGGTCTTGTGCAGCCGTCGAACCCGCCGAAGGCAGCTAGAGGGAGACAATCCGACCTCTTCTGCCACGCTGACGTTTGACCGTGACGCATCACGCTGCAAAAGGTTCAAAATCTTTCCGTCGAGTTGATCCATGTGTCAGCTTTTCGGTCGGTCCAATTTGCAATAATATTGCACAAGAATGCAATATTTGACCACATATGCGTTATGGGACGCAGTAGAAGGGCCAGGATCATGTTATGGGAATTTTTTTTGATGCCGATCTTCCGCGCCGCTTACCTTAAGACTTTAGAAGCACTGGAAATATACTGGGTGCTACTCCGAGTTATGGTTCCGATCACAATCATCACGGAACTGCTGTCACGCATGGGGGTGATTGAGGCGATCGCTCCTACATTCGCGCCTTTGATGAGCCTTGTCGGGCTGCCCCCCGAGCTTGGTTTGGCATGGCTGAGCGGGATGCTGGTCGGCATCTGGGGGGCGGTCCCTCTGCTCTTTGTTCTTGTCCCGATGGACAGCTTGAGTGTGGCGGATGTGACAGTATTCTCGGCTTTGCTTCTTTTTGCGCACGCTCTGCCGATTGAGCAGAAGATCATTCAGCAGGCCGGGCCTCGAATGCTAACAACCACGGCTCTGCGCATCTTCGGCGGGCTGCTTTATGCCTTCTTGTTGCACAATTTTCTGATTGTCACTGGCTGGCTTTCTGAGCCGGTGAACCCTGCCTGGATTCCGATGAACGCGACTCCGGATTGGGTCGGCTTTTTCATAGGTCTTCTTGAGGCGATGGTTGCCATGTTCTTCATCCTCCTCGCGTTAACTTGGGGTCTTGAGATACTGAAGGTCACAGGCATCCTTGAGCTCGTTATGAAAGGACTCGCGCCTTTGTTGCAGTTGGCCGGAATACGCGGTGAGGCAGGGCATTTGACGGCGGTCGGCCTTTTCTTGGGGATTTCTTATGGCGGAGGCCTCCTCATTCGGGAAGCACGGTCGGGCTCGGTCTCGCCCCGCCAGATCTTCATCTCATGTGTGTTCATGGGGTTTGCACATAGTGTCATCGAGGATACCCTGATTATGGTCGCCATTGGTGCGGACCTTAGTGCCGTGCTCGGGGGGCGGGTCATTTTTGCGGTTGTTGCGACTGCTGCAATTGCGTGGCTCGTTCGGAACGTTTCAGACAGTGCTTTTGCGAGATGGGCATTCAGAACGTCAGGCTCGCATTCAGCTGTCCAGCAAGGAGCGTAGTGATGACTGCCGTTTCTGCGGAGTTAGCCGGCGATTAGCCTCCTGGCTTATCCTCAAAAGGGGCGAGCGAGCTTCAAAGGAGCGATACAAATGAGAAAGGCCATATGGCTGATTGTAGGTGTGGTCGGATTGGGAGGCGCAATGGCCTCCTGCTCCAATAGCCAACGTCTCCTTTGCTTTAACCCAACCGGTTATTGTGGGAGCAGTAGCACGCCAGATCCCGATCGCATCGGAGGTCCTGCTTGGTTTCTCTGGCAGTCGAGCGCCGAGGAACGAATGGCCTATTACCGAAAGGAATGCGCGACCGGTAGTTTGCTGATGGTATCCGATGATGTGACGACATGTGCCCTAAAGCGGATAAAATCCCAGACCCATTCAAATTGCGTTCAGTATTACCTGCCTCCAACCAGACCGAAGGATGCGGCAGAGGAAGCAGAGCGAGACAGGCGTTTTGAAAGCTGTAAGGGGGAGGTTTTGGGGCAGCACGGATTATAAAGAACCACCATGAATACTCAAAATTGTTTGTCCAGCCGTTTGGGTTCCAGGGCGGCATTGGGTTCCCGCTCTTCATACATTTTACAGTTCCCTATTGTAGTGAAGAATTGGCACTTCGTTTGTGAACCCACCATAGAAGTCAGATAGGTATAGCACGCCCACCGAGAGCGTTGACAATCTAAACTCCCAGGGTACGCTTGCTCTATGGTTACGCATGAAAATCATTTCCGGTTTCTGCTTCTGAACCGCCCCCATCCCCGGGGGGCGTACGCTTAAGCGTATCTAAAACCCCCGGGGCCATCTCAAACCTTTCATTGAGACAGCGATCTTTTCTGGGGGACCATCATGTACATCACTAATTCGAAGTATATGCCTACAGGCATTGCCTATCGACCATCTTTCAAATGCCTACCGCTCAAAGGCAGGGTCCAACTGACACGCGCTGACCGGATCGGAGTTGAGCGCTTGTTGAGTCTTGGGCTTACGGAGGAATGCCCGAACCCGACGCTGATCGAGGGTTTTCTGCGACACAAGCTGCGCATGGCGCGGCCCGCGCCCGAACTCACGCCAGCCAACCTCGTCGTGGCAGGCCGGCTTGTTTCCTTTATGGTCAACGGCGGCAAGGCGCGCAGCGGCATGCTGACTTTGGTGCCCGGCGACGATGCAGGATGCATCTCCGTGACGTCCTTCTTGGGGGCGACCATGCTGGGCATGCAAAAGCTGCAGAAAGCCCCTCTGCTGCGCGAAGACGGCTGGATCGACACGCTTGTCGTGCTGGACGTCTGTGGCGCTTAAACGCGCAGGACCTCGGGCGTCTCAAACTTATCAATTCCGAAGGAGTTTTCCATGTCCATCCTATCCAAACCAAGTAGACCCGCCCGTAAGCCCAAGATTGTGCTTAGTAGCACCCGGCTGGCCGAGCTGGAAGCTCTGTCCGAAGGGATGATGCGCCGTAATCCGGAGTTGGCTGAACAACTGGTCGAAGAACTGGGGCGCGCGCGAATTATTACTCCGCAGCGTCTGCGTGCTGATGTCGTCGACCTAGGACGCGAGGTGAAATATCATGACGCGGCAACTGGCAAAGACCATATAGTCACTTTGGTCCTACCACAGGACGCCGACATCTTTAAGGGTCTCGTTTCGGTCATAACCCCCATCGGCATCGCGCTCATCGGCCTGGCAGAAGGCGCTGTGTTTCATTGGGAAACACGCGACGGGCAACGGCGTGAGTTAAAGATCCTTAAGGTTGCACCCGTCGAGGAAGAGACCTTGCAAAGTGTCTAATATGAGAGAGCCAAACATAAGGGTGCGTCAAAACCATGCGCAGCCCGTGCGCGCAGTTCCCTTAGATAAGGTGTTCCGTTCTTCGTCTTTCCCATGACCCAGTATCCTTACTTCTGGGTCTCCGGCAAACAAGGGGCGGTTCAGTTTCGATGTCTTCGAGTTCCAACTCATATTGGGCTGGGTCAATCTTCTCGGATTTCGACTTAAAGAGCGCCTTCTTCAAGGAAGCGATCAATGCCTCAAGCCGCGCTTCGAAAATATTCGGGTTTATCAGAAAATTTTTTGAAAGAAACCCCAAGCAAACGAAGAAGGGCGGCGATTTTTATCGCCGCCCGTGTCCTGCAGCTCGAAATACCGCATGCATCTGCCAAGGCCTTTTCCATTGCCTTCAGCCGCGTGATTTCCTGCCGGATACGGCCATAACGACGGACGAGATGGGCGACCTTTTTCAGTCCGTGCCTCGCCCTCCTCCTGGCTGTCGATACGGACAATCTTGTTGATATAGCGCTCAACGTCGGTCTCAAGATGCGCCAGGAGGAAGGTGATCTTGTTCTTCGTGAAGTTGCGATCGCGGTTGTTCACCGCCTTGCATTTGGCTCACCGTCGATAGCAACGCAATTGCCCTTCAGCACTCCGACCGCCGGCACAGCTCCACGAACTGCGCGCAGGTTCTACAGATCGCTGGCCAGTTGTCGCGCCGGAAATTGGCGATGGTCTTGTGGTCGGTCACCAGGCGGCCGCTCAGCCACATCAGCTCGACATTGCGACCCCTTCGCACTCCAGCCTGCGGCGGGACGGGATGCGGTTCAGATAGCCATAGACGAAGAGCTTCTGCAAGAACAGACGGGTGGTACGGGCCTGTGCAGCAGGGTAAGACGGCCCGATCGTGTCGGCCGAAGCCCCACGCGGCACCACCCAGATGATCCGGGCACACGCCGAGCTCCAAGCGGGGCGGTGATCGGATCGCCTCTTATAGACAAGAAACAAAAATTGTCTCTAAGCCACCGCGTCCGGGCGCTCTCTCAAGAATGAAGAAGGCCGACCCCAGGGGCCGGCCCTTTCTCATGGACGCAGGAGGACGGGCTCTTCCTTCTCCGACCGCGGCGATCGTTCAATTGTCGCTGGATCAATCTCGCACATCGTCAGCTGTGCATTCACCTTTCGTGCGGCCATTCCAGCCCGGAACCACTTCGACGCTTCAGCAATGTTCATCCGCGCGCGCCTCTGGCCTTTTTTCGGCTTCGAGGCCTCCATCACGGCGGCGGCCATCTCATCGATGCGGTATAGCCCACCAGAGACCGGCAGTGGCATCTTGCGCTGTTGAAGGGCCTGACGCTTGACCTCCAGCTTCTCCGCCACGTCGGCCAAGCTGACCAGGTCAGGGCGAACCTCGCGCAGGACAGTGCCTTGCGGCAGCGCCTTGATCAATGCCCGCGCGGTATCGAGGATCACGACCTCTGCGTCGTCCCCTTCAACCTCCAGCTCCACGCCGACCAGGCCAGCCTGGCCTGTGCCCACAAGGGCATCTTCAAAGCCGGCCTCGAAGACGGCGTCGGACAGGGCAAATGCGTCGTGCTCTCCTTCGGGGAGCGCGAAGACCAATTCGAATTCGAATTCTTCAGCCATCGGCTTTCCCTTTGTCCTTTTTCTCAAGCCTCACGCAGGACAGGGCCTTCTGCCTGACCTTCTTCGCGTGCTGCTGCGGGTTCTTGGGTGTGGACCACACCGACATGTTGCAGAACGTGCCGCAGCGGCACTCCTTATCGTTGGCAGGACAGCGGAGAATTCCCCATACGTGCCCTTTGCCTTCAATCAGATTCCATCCGAGAGCTTCCAGCTCCTGGACGACAGCCTCGATTTCCTTCGAAGTGTGCTTCTTTCTTGGCACTGAAGATACTCCCCCCCCTCTTAAATTGTCAACCGACAAGTTAGAAGGCCGACAAAAACGTCGCTCCAGATCGCAGTCAGGCTCCAGTACGTCCCACAGCGGTTCACGGGCAGGCCATTGGCGCTATCATCGATTCCGTAAAGGGATACCGGACGGAAGTCTCAGACATCAACGCCCATCGGACCGTTTAAAATGCTGCGGCCTGAATGAATGGCCGGTCGGGGTAAGCCGCTCTGCAGCGTTGGGCCTGCGGGCGAATGTCCGGAGAGGGCCGATGGTGCCGCGATGATAGTATGGGCCGCAAGCTGTCATTTCGGGACTGTTGCATTAACGAAGCCACTTGGCGACGATCATGATTTGGAGGTCGAGCATGCCACGTAAATCACCGTTCAAGCGCCATCGCTTTCCCCGGGAGATCATTCTCTGCGCTATTCGTTGGTATCTGCGATATCCGTTGTCCTACCAAGATGTTGTTGATCTCCTGCGGTCGATCGATCAACAGTCTTCCGCTGGGTCCAGAAGTTCTCGCCTGAACTAACGAAGCGGACTGAGAGGCATCTGCGTCGCGCAAGCGTCGATTGGCACGTTGACGAAACCTACATTCGGGTCGGTGGCAAATGGCGCTATCTCTGGCGCGCCATTGATGCAAACGGTCAAATGGTTGATTTCCGCCTCACCGCCCGGCGGGATGCAAAAGCAGCAAAGGCCTTTCTCAACAAGGCGATCGAGCGCGTGAGACTTCATCGGCCGGTCACCATTGTCACAGACAAAGCCCCGACCTACCGGCGCGTCATCCGCGAGATCAATCATCTATATGACCCGCATTTTGACAGCATCCGGCACATCGACCGAAAGTGGCGCAACAACCTGATCGAAAGCGATCATGCGGCCACCAAACGGCTCCTCGGATACCACCAGAGCTTTCGTTCCTTGCGAACCGCCAGAACGACGCTGAGCGGCATCGAGACCATCCGAACGATCAAGCGAGGTCACATCCACTACAAGCAGCCGGGCGTTCGAGGGGAGATCCAGTTCATCAGCGAACTGTTCGCGGACGCATAATCCAAGGCTCTTCCCTACGCATTCATGGCCTTCGCAAATTAACGCAACAGTCCCGTTCGGAGCACTGCTCGATCGCCGCATCAGGTTTGCGTGGGAAACCGCCGCTGTAGATCCGCAACCTGTTCAGCTGTGAGGGGCCGCGTTTCCATCGCTTGGAGTGCGAGGAATAGTTTTGCGGTCTCCTCCAGCTCCTCGGTTGCATAGACCGCGTCGGACAGCGATTTCGCCGATACAACTGGTCCGTGGTTCGCCAGCAGAACAGCATGATGGTCCGAAGCCATTTCGCCGACTGCTTTTGCCAGTTCGATATCCCCCGGAGCGAAATAGGGAATGAGGGGGAGCTTGCCGACACGCATGACGTAATAGGCCGTTAGCGGCGGAAGAACATCCTTATGGTCAATGCATTTCAGGCAGCTTACGGCGACAGAATGGGTCGAGTGTAAATGCACGATGGCCGATGCGCCGGAGCGTTTTGCATACATCGCCATATGTAAGAACGCTTCTTTGGTGGGGGCGTCACCTGAAATGTGGCGGCCGTCGGGGTCTAACAATGACAGGCGCGCTGGATCGAGGTCTCCCATGGAGGAGCCTGTTGGGGTCATCAGCCAACCGTCGTCGACCCGTACACTGATGTTCCCAGAGGAGCCAAAGCTCAGCCCCCGGTTATAGAGCGACGCTGCACGGCGCACGATGTCTTCTCTGATTTTCGCATCACTCATGGCAGCACCTTCAAGGCATCTTCGAAAAAGCTGGGTTGACCAAAATTTCCAGACTTCAGCGCTAATGTTAAGGGCCGGTCCAATGCTTGGGTCCACGGCACGCCCGGCGCGATCTCGGGGCCAATCTCAAGCGTTTTGATTTGAAGGGCCGAGACAACCGCGCCGGAAGTTTCTCCTCCTGCGACCACCACTCGATGAAAGCCCGCCTCGGTAAGGCGCAGAGCAAGGGCGCTTAGAGTGTCTTCCATCATTTGCCCAGAGGCGGCCACGCCGTAGCGTTTCTGGATACCGGCCACTTCTTCTGG
>NZ_JBIFFM010000017.1:0-40987 GCF_043556995.1 Sulfitobacter sp. 1A15106
CTAATCCTCGCTACCGTATGCAAGGAGAGTGACACTTCTGCTTTGCCGATGGGTGACATTACTGCTTTGCGGCTACAGTATAAATACGCATAATGAAGTTTATGTTAAAATGCCTGATCAAAACATCTGCACACAATTTGCTCAGCCGCATCTTCTAAACAGCAGAAGCGTAGAGAAAATCGGTCCGATCCTCCATTTTCGAATAGACGCGGCGATCATCCGTAATTCCAACGGATCGCGAGGTTTCGCGATTACCCCAAAGAGATTTTGCAGATCCAGTCGAGAATTTTATCCAGCACCGAGATGCGCGAAAATATTGCCTTTGGTCATGGGCATTTCGTCTCTTTCAGGTTCATCCGGTCCGCGCGCACATACCGGAAATCACAATACCTGCCGCCAGAGACGAGCGTTTGAGAGCGTTCCAGTTGCCCTCCCCACATCTCCGCCAGCGGATAGTCCAGATTACAGGCATCCCTTGGCAAAAGTCACGGGCGTCCTCCGGCGAGAGCAGCTTGTGATGCAGCTCCTGGTAGGGACACCGCGTCACCAGGAAAACCCCTCCACGATCGCTGTCGATCCAACGCTTGCAATAGGACTTCGGGCCGAAGGGAAAGATGTCCATAATCAGATGCGTGTCGCGTTCGAGACGCTTTGCCGGGTCGCGGGTCGTCAGGCGCACAACCGCGTCCGGAACGGCCATGAACCTGCGGTAAATGATCCATGCCGCATCGCCGACCAGTTCGATGGCATAGGCACGCTCGACGCCGCGGTCGATGGCGGACTGGATCGCAGAGATGATCAGCGCGCCGTTCAAAAGCCAGAGCCGCGCACCGGCGCTGCGTTCGTGCGGGATTTCGGCTGCGTGCTTCTCGAAACGGGTCCATGTATCCGTTAGGAGCGCGTGGATCTCCGCCCGGGTGAAACGGCCCTTCGCCATCTCGCCGCGCACCCGGTTGCGGCCCAGAATGGCCCGCATCGCCGCCGCGCGCACGACCGGGCGGAACAGGACGCGGAACAGGCGCTGTCCGTGGGTCATTTCAGCCAGTCAGGCCCGAAGGCCCTGCCCCGATCCGTAAATGTCATCCAGCCAAGGACGGCGCCGCCCAGTGCGGACATGACGATGCCATTGAGCATGAACAGAAGGCCCGCACCCTGGGCACCGAAATAACCGAAGGTCATATCGAGCCTGAGACAAAGGGTATTGCAAAACAGCCCCAGCATCACCGTTGACAGCAGCGCAGTCAGGCCCACGGCACGCCAGCCGTCCACTCGGCCCAGCAAACCCAGCACCAAGACCGCACCGAATGCACCGCCCATTCCAACGCCGCAATAGACCAGGGTCCACATGGTCTTGTTGAACCAGCTGCCCTTGGGGAAAAGGTAGAACCCCCAGACGAGGAGGATCACAGCCTCGCCAAGGATCGAGAAAAGGAGCGCCAGTTTCAGGGGGCGGGCAGCACCAGTCCCGCCCGCGGTGAATGCGTGTTCGGTCGCGGAAGTCATTCCCGCTCTCCTTTTTGTTCGGTCAGGTCGCGCAAAAGGCCAACGATCCGGGCTGCGGCCTCTGCGACTCGTGTTTCGGACATCTCGCTCCATGTTGCGGCAAACCAGCGGTCGCCGCCCTCGAGCATCCCGAAGGTGGCATCCATCAATAGGTCCTGCGGCAGGTCGGTGCGCACCGCGCCAAGCGCCTGGCCCTGAAGGATCAGCGCTTCCAGCCATTGACGCATCTGCCCCGCCAGTAATTCAAGTGCGGGATGCGCCGTGCCGTCGGCGCGCGCCTGGATCGCGCTCCAATTCAGGGCCGCCAGGACGGGATCGGTCAACTGGCGTTGCAAAAAGGCGCGATACATCGCCTCCCACATCGCCCAATAGTCCGAGGCGGTCGCGGGCGGCGCGCCGGGAACCATGGCTGCCAGCAGGTCGTCAAGCGCCCGTTGCGTCACGGCGGCATAGAGATCGTCCTTGCCTTCGAAATAATGATAGAAAGACGATTTGCTCATCCCCGCAGCGGTGATGACACGGTTTATCGAGGCGCCGGACAGGCCATAAGTCGCGATCTCTGCCGCCGCAGCATCGAGGATTGCCGCCTGTCTCTCGGGCGTGACATTCTGGAAGCGCTTCATGGGAGCCATGGCAAAAGTTGTACTATGGGTTGGACCCGGAGTCCAATCAAACGTATGGTAGCTTTACTTGAGGCATTGGATCACGGCGCTTTCTTGCGTAAAGATCGTTAGAGGGATCATAAGTTGTTAGTTTCGATAGCCATATCCGTCGCACTCTTCGTCGCCACAGCCTATCTGCATCTGATGTCCCTGCGCTTCTGCTCAGGCCGCATGGCATCGGTTCCAATGCGGCCGCATACGCGCGTGCTTTCCATCGTGAGTCTGTTGTTTGTCACCCATCTGTTCCAGATCGGGCTCTTTGCGGGCGGCTTCTGGATTGCGGGGGCGTGGTTCGGGATCGGTGGCTTTGAGGGGTCCGACATGGCACACCCGCTCGACTACCTATATTTCTCGGCCGTCATGTACACATCGCTCGGGATCGGAGATATCGTCCCGACCGGTCATCTGAGATTTCTCGCCGGTGTCGAGGCACTGAACGGGCTTTTGATGATCGCCTGGTCTGCGTCCTTCCTGTTTGCAACAATGAACCGTCTGTGGGACTGGGAGCCTTGCCTCGAGCCCAAAGATGAGGAGTGAGGCATCCGTTGTTAGAGGGCTCAACCGATCAGCGGCTCTTGAACGCAATGAGGCCGAGCAAAGCGGCGACAGCTGAACTGCCCACAACGGCGAGTTTTGCCGTTGCGGCGATCGGGGTTGCGTCGAAAGCCGCGCCGATGATGAACAGGCTCATGGTGAAGCCGACACCGGACAGCAGTGCGACCCCAATGACGTCCCGCATCGAGGTGCCGGGCGGGAGTGTTCCGATGCCGAGGCGAAGCGCCAGGAGTGTTCCGGCGAGAAGTCCCAAAGGCTTTCCGACAATCAGCGCCATCGCAATACCGATGGCCACGGACCATGCCTGTGGATCGGCGGGAAAAAAATCCAGCATAACGCCGCCGTTGAAGAAGGTGAAGATCGGCACGACAAAGAACAGAGCAAATGGCGAAACGCGCCGCTCAGCGCGCGCTGTCGCTCTTGGCGGAAACGACGACAGCGGCAGAGAAAACCCGACAATTGCCCCTGCAATCGCTCCTTCGAGACCGGTCAGTATAAGTCCTGCCCAGAGAACGCAGCCGAAGGCGAGGTAAGGCACGAGCGATGCCCTTCGGGTTCGATTGAGTAGAAATAGACCTGCCAAGCCGCCAACCACCATCCAAAGCGGCCAAAGCTGATCGAACGATCCGTAGAACAATGCGATGACAATTACTGCGCCGAGGTCGTCGAAAATCGCGGCGGCCGTTGCAAAGGCGATGATCGCAGGACCAAGCTGACCCGAAAACAGCGAAAGGACGCCAAGGACCAAGACGATGTCTGTCGCAATGGGGATCGCCCACCCACGAAGGGCGACAGTATCTCCGAAATTGACTCCAAGATATATGGCTGCCGGCACGATCATGCCCCCAAGCGCCGCACTTGCCGGAAGCATGGCCGCACTGGGTTCGGACAGCGCCCCACGGGTCAGCTCGTGATTTGTGTGGATGCCAATCAGAAAGAAGAAGACCGTCAGAAGGCCCTGATTGATCCACTCGATCAGAGGGGCTTCGATTGCCCAGGTGCCCGCCCCAACCCGCAGAGGCAGGTGATGCACAATCGCATAGATGTCCGCCAGCGGCGAGTTCGCGGCCACCATACCCAGAGCAAGACCGACGAGCATGGCGAACCCCGCGCGCCGCCCGTCGCGGACCGATTGCGTGGCCACATCCGTCAACTGTGGGCGGGCTCATCTTGCGGCGCCAGCCAGCGCGACAGATAGGCGCGTTCGAACAGAAAGACTCCCGCGATCGTAACGGCCGCATAGGCGACGATGGCCGGATCGCTCTGCAGCTTCATGGCCGTGAACGCGACCAGAACGATCGCATCAAACCCGAGTGCTGCAAGAATGACGACACCCGAGGCGCCGATCTCTGCCCTGCGGTAGCGCCAGACACCCCAATGCACAGCCATATCCATTGTCAGGTAGAAGAACGCACCCAGCGACGCGATGCGGCTCAGATCGAAAAACACGGCAAGAAAGGATGCGATGACCACCGTGTAGACCAGCGTATGCCGCTGGATCGGACCGGACATGCCGAAATGGCTGTGCGGGATCATCTTCATGTCCGTCAGCATCGCCAGCATCCGCGAGACGGCAAACACACTTGCCAGCACGGCCGAAGCTGTCGCCACCACGGCCAACAGGACCGTCAGCAGGAAGCCGACCTGTCCCAATGCCGGTTCCGCCGCCTCGGCCAGCGAATAGTCCTTGGCGGAGATGATCTGATCGATGGTCAGGCTGGAGCCGACACCGAAGGCCACAAGCAGATAGACAACGACACACAGCGCAATCGAAATGATGATTGCGCGCCCCACATTGCGGTTGGGATCGGTGATCTCAGCCCCGCTGTTGGTGATCGTCGTGAACCCCTTGAACGCAAGAATGGCAAGCGCGACCGAGGCGACGAAACCCATCGCGCCAAAGTCGCCAGCGTCTTGCGTCGCGGCGGCAAAGCCAAACCCGCTCGACCACAGGGCAGCGATCCCGAAGAGCGCGATGCCACCGATCTTGATCGCGGCCATGACCATCGAGAACAGCCCGATCGATCGGTTGCCCGCGATATTCACAAGAAAGGCAAACAGGATCACCCCGACCGCGAGGATGGGCACCAGAGGTCCGCCCTCGATATCGAAGGGACGCAAGAGATATGTGGCAAAGGTCCGTGCGACGAGGCTTTCCGCGATCACCATGCTGAGCGCCATCAGCAGCGCCGCCCCAGCCGCAATCCCTCCCGGCCCGTAGCATTTTTGCAGGATCATCCCGATCCCCCCTGCCGAAGGCCAGGCGTTGGACATCTTGATGTAGCTGTAGGAACTGAACCCGGTCACGATCGCACCGATGATGAACGCAATGGGAAAGAGCGGCCCGGCCAGTTCGGCAATCTGCCCTGTCAGGGCAAAGATCCCTGCCCCGATCATCACGCCCGTGCCCATGGCAACCGCGCCGCCCAAAGTGATGGAGTTCTTCTTGTAGCCGTCGCCGCCGTGGCCGTGCTCGTGATTCATGATTTGCCCCGTCTTTCCTGTTTCTTAGTTTGGCCTTTGCCAAGCGTTCGTGTGTATGGCCGCTCCGCCTGCCAAGTGGCGACGCAGACCGCTCAGCGCCTGCTCCAGATCAAGGTGGTCAACAATCGAATTGGCCCCTGCCTGTCGCGCATCGCCGAACCGCATTGCATCAAGTGTCACCAATATCATCGCAGCCGTCAAATCAGCCTGATCGCCACCTTCGAACAGGTTCGCGGCAATCTCTTTGCCGTCGCGATCGAACGCAACCGCCGCGATCCGTGTTCTTAATTGCCCGAATTGCGGCAGCCACTCTGAAAGCTTTGTCAATCGCCGGGAATGCTCTGACATCCAGCGTCCGAGCCAAAGCCGTTGTGCCACTGCAAACAGGCGTGTGACAAATGGCGGATCGACGGCCAGGTAATGGTGAACACGGACTTCGCGTCCGCCAGGATGAATTCCCTCATCGGGAAACGCCACATCGAGCGCCAGTCTCGGCGCCTCGTTCTGTGCGAAACTAAACCACCAGGGGTGCGTGCCAGGAAATACAGACCGGCCCGTCACCGGGTCGTCATAAGGCTGTCCAAGCGTCCGAAAGAACCACTCAGACGCTGCCTTCCCGTAGTGACGGCCCATGCCAAGCTCGACTCCGATACGCAGCGTCTCTACCCGTTTGTCGCTTGCCAGAGCTGCCGCCATCAATGTGCTGAGACCCGGAGCAGTTCCAACACCCGTCACAAGACACCCGTTTGTCCCGTCCGCCGCCCGGATCAGGGCGTGGACATAGCTCGGCGTCGCCGATGTATCGAGCACCGTACCGCCTCTTGCGAGAATTTCAGCGACCAGCCCCGGCGGTGTCGCTTCGGTCAGATTTACGACCATGGCGTCGTCGGGAAGTGAATGGGCCGCGTCGGGGCGCGCCACGTCGAGGGCTGTGTAAACCACGTTTTCATGCGCCGTTTCAACCGCACGGTTTCGCCTGGAAACCGCCCAAACCTTCCATTCCTGATGGTCGGAAAGGAGGCGAACAAGCCGCGACCCGACATCACCGGATCCTCCGAGGATCACCAGATTGCTCACTCCGTTCACCCTCTTGGTCTCGGCGCTTCTAAATCGCAAATCCGTCTTGCATTTCCGATATCAAACTCAATCTTCGATCAATTCGCAGGCGAGCGCTCGATCGTCGGCAAAAACTGACGCCGCTCCGGTTTCCCGATAGCCAGCTTGCGCTCTGCAAAAAACGGAACAGAACGCTTGCGTTCATTGCGCGGCAACTTCCCGGAATCGAGGCAGAAACGCCGGAACATTCTCTGCATATCTCTCCCATGCCTCGCCAAACCGGGCCCGACTGTCGGCCTCCTCGCTCTTGGCAAGTCGCGCATACATCCAGACCAGAACCGGGAACATTGCAAGCGTGAGGATTGTCGGCCATTGCACGAGGAACCCTGCCATGATGAGAACGAACCCCACATATTGCGGATGCCGTATCCGGGCGTAGGGACCCGTGACCGCCAGTCGCCCGGCCCGCTGTGCTGCCCAGAGATGGTGCCAGGCCACCGAGATCAGCCAGAAGCCCCCACCGATGAATGCAAAGCTGAGGAAATGGAACGGCCCGAAATGCGGGTTCGCTTCCCAGCCGAACATCATTTCCAGAAGGTGCCCGCTGTCATGGGCGAACCAGTCAATCCCCGGCCAGTTGGATTGGAGCCAACCCGACAGGAAAAAGATCGTCAGCGGAAACCCGTACATCTCGACAAAAAGTGCCACGATGAAAGCACTGAATGCGCCGAAGCTGCGCCAGTCACGCGATGTCTGTGGCTTGAAGAAACTGAACGCGAACAGAATGAAGACCGCCGAATTGATGAACACGAGCAGCCAAAGCCCGTATGACGATCCCGGGTCGCTCGTCATTTGTCATCACCCGATCCGCGGCCGCCATGTCCGCCGTGGCCACCATGACCGCCATGCATGAAGAAATGCATGCCAACACAAAGCAGCAAAGGGAGCCAGATCAGCAACCCGCTGCCCAGAATGTGCACCCGATGCTCGTAACCCAGCAGTAGTCCACCAAGGATGAGCGCAAAGATCAGGTAGATGCCCGCGCGTGATTTCCAGAACGAGGGCGGCCTCGGCGGATTGTCATTATCCAAATGTTTTTCGTGATGTCTTGTCATAACACATTCCCGTAGTCAGTTGTGGATCGAGGGGACATGAAACCAGCCCCCACGCGTCGGAGCCATTCGCGCAGTTTCTGCAAGGTTATGGCCAGTCTTTTTTCGCGTCATACGTCATGTCCCTTGAAAAGAACTCCTGCGGGCGCGCGACGTCCCTGAACCGCATCGAATTCGGCTTCTGTCAGAAAATCAAGCGCCCGCCGCCCCGTGACATCCGCCGCAGCCGCAAGAACATGCGCCCAGGTTGATCGGTTGGCGAACAGCATTCCGTCTGCATCGAGTGTGCCACCGCGACCGCAGAACCCGAGGAATCTCGACTTCCGCGATCCGGTATCGAGGCGGCGGAGGAGACCGCCGAGCGGCTCCGGCCTGGTATGCGAGACAAAGACCCGGGCGCCTGCCGTTTCGGGAAAGAACATTTCGAGCGTCGCGTCGGAGGCGGTCATCTTCGCCTCATGATCGTCGCGGGGGCTGCGGAACCGTCCCGGCTCGACCATCACGATGACACGGTGCCGCACGCTCTTTTCTTTCAGGCGATCCGACGCCGTGAGAGTTTCGGCCAGTTGGTAGGCGCCGACGGCGACCAGGATCAATTCCGGGTCATCGCCACCGACATCGCGCAGGCAGACCGCGCCGTCGGCCAGCACCCGTTGTGCCAGTTCGGGAGATAGCACGTCTGGAACTTCGCGCTTGGGAACCACCATCGTCCAGATCGCCCCGTGTGATCGAAAGACATCCCGCAGGCATGCGACGGCACTGTTCCAGTCCACAGGAAACACGACGCGAGAGAGATCGGACATTTCCGCCCACATCGTTTCGGCGGCGGTCGTGTCCTGATGGGACAGCTCGTTCTTGCCATTTTCCCACGTATGCGAGGTGAGGACAACCGGCAGGCCAAGCCAATAGGGTTGGCGACCTGCGGCGATCAATTGCCGCGTGAAGATCAAATCCTGGCGCAAAGCGCCAAGCATTTTCGTGGCGAAGGCTTCGTAGGAGACTGCCAGATTGAGACCGCTCTTGTTTCCCAGAACGGCGCATATGACGGCTTCTTCGTTAAGGGCTGTTATCACGCCACCGGTCTCGGATTCCGGCATCCCGGGCTCGGGGGCGGTCACACGATGCTTCAGCAGATCTAGGGTCGCGTTCATCCTGTTGCTGCGCATTTCATCAGGGTTGCCGACGCGGGCGCGCAGGCCGGGATTGGCGAGGACAAGCGCTTCGAAGTATTGGTCGAGACCTTCCATCGGCGAGACGTTTCTGCGACCCTCAGAGGCGTGCCACGGCGGTTCGGGCAGGCTGGGCGTCACCGCCGGGCGCGAGATCAGGGGATGGGCCCGCTCCTTGGGACGTCCCGAGGCGTCATGGTTGTTGAGCGCAAGCACCGCATCCGACAGGTCTTTTGGCGGCACCCAGAGGTTCGCGGCACCTTCGTTGAAGTCACGGCGGGCGGCCGCGTCGGTTCGCGGATTGCCCTCGAGCGGCAGGTTATGCGCACGGTTCGTGCCGGCGCCGGGAAATCCGAAACCTTTGACCGTCTCCGCGATGCCGTAGTGTAGACGGATCGCAGGTGCTTCGTCCTTTTCCCGAACGGCCAGGGCTTCGGCGGCGAGACGTTCCTCGATCTCAAAGATCGCCCAAGCGAAGGCTGCCGGATCGCGCCCGTCCAGATCGATCGGATCGAAACCGTTCAGCCGCAGGTGCCGACGGAACCAGTCCACGCCGCCGGATTGCGCCATTGTCGTGCGCTGGTCGATCCGTCGACCGTTCGCGATCATGATCGGGGCGACCGGCCCGGTGTCTTTCGAACGCCACCAGCGCGGTGCCCAGTCGCTTCCGCGCTGTTCTTCGAAAGCACCGTCACTCATGAACGCCACAAGATGTTCACCGGGCTGAGGCATGTGCCCGTAGAGCAGTCCGGCAAAGCCGAGATAGCCGCCTTCGATGAGACCGCCGGCGGTATGCGCGTTCACATGGCTGCCGAGCGCAGATGCGGGGCGTCCCTCTGCGGTGATCTCGTAGGAATAGAAATCCCGAACGAAGCGCGTCAGGCCGGGATCGGAAAACGAGTATCGGTTCTCCTGTTCGGACGACATGTTGTTGACGATGAGGTTCACCGCGTCGATCGCGGCAACGCAATGCCCCTGTCCCATCAGCCAGGATCGTGTCATGCCGCCAAGCGCGTTTGCAGCCAGATAGCCGACATAGGCTGGAACCATGTTGAGCGACCCGCCGGTATGACCATCGGGACCGGCTTTGAAATCCTCGGCGTCAAGCGGTGTCCCGTCCGTGCGCACGTTTCGCGCATAGGTCATATGCACCACGAGCCACATTGCCGCCTTCGTGATGCGATCTGCTGCGGCGAGGATACGCCAGGCTTCGGCCCTGTCGCGCACTCGCCCGCGACGCTCGAGAATATCGACCATGTCGTGGACCCGCACCTGTGTCAGGTCGTCATGGGCCGCAAGACCCGCGCCAAGCACCCAATCCGCAAAGGCCGGTTCGTTGCCACGATAGAGAGCGGCCCGATCCCTTGTCCGCACTTGCCCGGCGGCCGGCGTCTCCAAGTGCCTGTTGTGGTTTTCGGACATCCTGATTTCCCTGCTTCTCTAGTCGATGCTTGTGCCCGCTCGCACCCCAAGCGACCCGAATGCTTCAGCCAGAACGTCGGCGATTCCGATCGCATTCGATGGATGCGGTATGGTGTCGGTGGTGATGATCCTTGCGGCACCGGCTGCCAGAATGTCATCATGTGCGGAACCGGCGAAAACCGCGTGGATCACGAGGCACACCGGCGCGCGGCTGCCCGCCGCAACGAGCCGTTCAATGGTGCGCACCAAGGTCCGTCCCGAAGAGGCGATATCGTCCAGGATCACGGGCGTGCCATCGCGCAACACGGCACTTTCCGGCACGCTGACCTCGACCTGACGGTCGCCGGTCCGGACCTTGCGCAGCACTTCATAGGGCCGTCCGGCCAGCCGGGCCACCTCGGCCACCCATTGCTGGCTTTCGCTATCGGGGCCCAAAAGAACAGCGTCGGGCAGGTTAGTCTTGATCCAGTTTGCAAGCAGTGGGGCGGAAACGGCGCGCACCGCTGGGATCGGGAAAACCTCCTCCAGCCGAGCGATCCGGTGCAGATGCGGATCGACCGTCACCAGCCAGTCGAAACTTTCACCCAGGAAGTGCGCGAAAAGCCGCGCGCTGACCGCCTGCCCAGCCTCGAAACGGCTGTCCTGCCGCATGTAACCGAGATAGGGTGCGATCAATCCGACGCGGCGCGCGCCCATCTCGCGGGCCGTCGCCGCGGCGAAGCGCAACGGCAGCGCATGATGGTCTGGATTGCGTAATGTCGCCAGGAGCGCCACGTCGGCCCCGTCCAGATCGCCCGGCAAGGTCATCAGGCTTTCGCCATCGGGGAAATGGTGCCAGTCGAGCGTGCGCAATTCCGCCCCCATCGCGAGTGCCAGAGTTTCGGTCAGTAGCTTCATTTCGGGAAACGGTATGAGGATCATGGGCCCTCCTCGGACAGCGTGAGAACCCCGGTTTGGGATTCGGCATAGGCCAGGGCATAGGCCAGTTCGCCCGCTGCCTCGGCATGGAGTTCATAGAGCGGCTGGCCCTCGTCCACCCGGTCGCCCAACCGCACCAGCAAGCGAATGCCTGCGCATTTCTGACGCGGCGCGCCTGCCAGCTTGGCGATGCGGGCGATCCGGCGGTTATCCACGGATGTCAAAAGGCCCGCGTGGGGGGCGTGTATCTCGATCCGCTGCGCCGCCGTTCCGGGTTCCCGGAACCCGCCCTGCGCCTCACAGATCGCCATGAACCTGGCCTCAGCCGCGCCGCTATCCAGCAGAGCCCGGGCCCGGTCTCGTCCCTGCCCCGCCACGCCGTCGGGAGCGAGGTCCAGAAGATGCCCGGCCAGATCCAGCGCCCTTTCGCGCAGGTCCGCAGGCGCATCGGGCGCGCGTCGCAGGACCGCCAGCACGTCGATGGCTTCCAGCGTCGGGCCGATGCCGCGCCCGACCGGAGCGATGCCGTCGCTGATATGCAGCGCCAGGTTCAGACCCAACGCATTGCTGACCGCTGACACACGGACGCCGAGTGCCTCGGCAGCCTTCTCAGAGCGCACCTTGGCCGTGGGTCCGACCGGCATGTCGATCAGGACATGCGTGGCACCCGCCGCGGCCTTCTTCGACAGTACGCTTGCCACCAACTGACCGGTCGAGTCGAAATCAAGCGGGCGTTCGACACGAATGAAATGATCGTCGGCGGGGCTGAGGGCGAGCCCGCCACCCCAGACGATGCACCCGCCTTCTGCTTCGACTACCCTGCGCAGCGCGGCGGCGTCGAGCGCAACGGGTGCCATGGCCTCCATCGTGTCGGCCGTCCCTGCCGGCGACGTGATCGCACGGCTGGACGTCTTGGGAATCAGGTGCCCCGCTGCGGCGATGATAGCAACCACGATCGGCGTCGTTCGATTGCCCGGCAAACCGCCGACGCAATGCTTGTCGAGAATGGTCCGCCCTCCCCAGTCGAGCGTCTGCCCGGCGCCCTGCATGGCGCGGGTCAGTGCCACGGTCTCGGGCTCATCCAGCCGCTCACCCGCACAGGCGGTGACGAAAGCGGCAAGCTCGAGATCGGACAGCCGGCTGTCGAGCGTGTCGCTCACGATTGCCGCGAACCCAGCCTGATCCAGCCTGTCGCCATAGGCTTTCGACCGGATCATCGACGCGGAAACGGGCGGTTCGGGATGAGAAAACGCTCCCTTGTCCCCTGCTCGCGCACCAAGCGCCGCCCAAGCCGAGGCGGACAGCGCCGCCTGATCCACGTCAAGCCACGCTCCGCGGCCAACGACATTCAGGGTTGCGATGATCCAACGGTCCTCCAGGTCGATCCGCACACGGGTCTGGGCCGCGAACCCCTCGGAGCGACAGATGTGGCAGTCTTCGTTCATATAGACGACCGGTTGCCGGTAGGTGTCGATCCCGGCGGGGACAAGAGCAAGCGTATCGGTCATCGCGGCCGGTCCAGATAGACGGATTCGAGGTGCTCCGGGACGCGCACGGATCGTCCAAGCTCGTGTTTGACGCGAAATCTCAGGGTGTCCGCAGCCGAAGGTTCCCCGTGGGTCAGATAGGTCATCGTGGGTGCGGGACCGGCGGACATCCAGCGCAGGATTTCGTCGGCATCGGCATGCCCGGAAAAGGACTGGAGCTGAACCACTTCGGCCTCGATCGGGAACTCTCGTCCGAACATGCGCAAGGTTCGCGCGCCATCGGCCAGCACCGCGCCACGTGTTCCGCCGGCCTGAAAGCCGGACAGCAGGATCGTGTTCCGCCTGTCGCCGCCAAAGCTTGCCAGATGGTGCAGGATGCGCCCGCCGGTCAGCATTCCGCTGCCGGAGACGATGATCATCGGGCCCTGGCGCGTGTTCAGATCCTTCGATTGCTCGACCGTGTTGACGCGCTTGGCAATCTCGAACATCGCGACGCAGTCTTCGCGGCTGACGTGATGCTCTGCGTGGTGGCGGTGATAGATATCGGTCGCATCCACGGCCATCGGGCTGTTGAGGAACACCGGTACATAGGGAATGTCCCCCCGCGCCATGAGCCGCGCGATATGCAGCATCACCCCCTGCGCCCGTCCGACCGCAAATGACGGGATCAGTACCGTGCCGCCACGGGCAAACGTGCGCTTCAGGACTGGGGCCAGTTCGGCCTCGGGGTCGGTATCGGGATGGGAGCGATTGCCGTAGGTGGATTCGCAGACCAGCACATCGGCTCCACCGAACGGTTTCGGCGGCCGCATCAGCGGATCGGGATCATGGCCCAGATCGCCGCTGAAATGGACGACCCTGTCGCCGATCTCGAAACGGATCTGGGCGGCGCCCAGAAGGTGCCCGGCCGGGATGAAACGGGCGGCGACCCCGTCGCCGAGGTCGATCCTCTGATCGAAGCCATGCGGCCGAAGGCGTTCCAGCGCCGCCTCTGCATCCTTGAGCGTATAGAGCGGTTTGGGGTTCTTGTGTTTGGAAAACCCCCTCCGGGCGGCAAAGCGCGCCTCTTCTTCCTGAATGTGTCCGCTGTCGGGCAGGATAAGCCCGCAAAGGTCTGCTGTCGCCTCGGTGCAGTGGACCCGGCCGCCGAACCCCGCCCGGATCAGCGCCGGCAGGTATCCCGAATGGTCGAGATGTGCATGTGTGAGCAGCACAGTGTCGATCGTGTTCGGACGCACGGGAAACGTTTTGCGGTTGCGTTCTCGCAGGTTCTTGAACCCCTGGAACAGGCCGCAATCCACGAGAATGCGCCGTCCCATGGCCTCGATCAGATAACGCGATCCCGTCACGGTCCCGGCGGCACCCAGAAAGCGTAGTTTCGGACGTGTGATTTGTGTCATGCCTAAGTCTCCCTATTCGCGATGGCGTTGAAGAGCCCGCCGAAGATCAACGCGGCATACCAGCCATAGAGAAAGCTCTCGACCAGACCGACGATGAAGCCAAGCGGTGTCAGCCAGACGAACCCTGGCAGCAGGCCGGACCAGGTCTGGTACATCGCATAGCCGGGAAAGATCAGATCGAACGCGATGCAGACCAGATAGGTCACCGCCAGAAACAGGCTCAGCGCCCAGCCCAGCGGCACAAGTGGCAGGCGCGCGCGCCCCGTCGCGGTATCCGCGCCCATGACACATGCCCCGCACGTCATGCGCAGGGCCAGGAAAAGGATCGCCGCGACTGCGGTGAAATAGATGATAGGCATCATGGCTTGTTCCCTCCTCGCCGCCGGTGGGACCGGTCCGCAAGAGCCTTGCTATCCGGCGCCGCCGTGCCGTGGCTCGCGCGGGACGCAGATCCCGCGCGGGGGTGTCGTGTCAGTGGCCGCAGCAGCAGCCGGATTTGGCCGGCGTCTCCTTGGCGGATTCCGTGACGCGCGGCTCGGGCTTGGCTTGGCCCTGCGCGTCGGATTTGCCGCCGCAACATCCGGTCGATTTCTCGGCGGCGCTGGCTTGCTTCGGGGTATTGGAAAGACTGTCCATCTGGACCTCCTCTTGTTGCCTTCGTTCTATAGACGCGGCTCGACGGACAGCATTACAGGAATTCGGACATTGGCGCGTTTGCAGTGTGAGGATGCGGGCGGTCTCGCAGGCCGGAGGCAGTCGTTTGGCAGCTCCGACCGGGACGCCCGATCCGGGCTGGCATGGGTCGAGCGGTTCTGACAGCTACAGCAGTCGTCGCGCGGCCCAGCCAATCGCCTCCAGGCCACGCGCGCGCAAGCCGCGGCGGTGCCACGCCGGCTGGGTGATTTCAGCGGCCTCTGCGAGGTCGCCCAGATACTGCG
This sequence comes from Sulfitobacter sp. 1A15106, assembly GCF_043556995.1. Taxonomy (NCBI): domain Bacteria; kingdom Pseudomonadati; phylum Pseudomonadota; class Alphaproteobacteria; order Rhodobacterales; family Roseobacteraceae; genus Sulfitobacter; species Sulfitobacter sp. 1A15106. The sequence continues at coordinate 14,707 of NZ_JBIFFM010000017.1, forward strand.
CCTGCAGTTGCTCGGCCAGGGTCCGATCCCGAGCGATCAACACGAGCTCCTGGTTGATGAACAGGCTTCGGTAGTCGAGGTTTGCCGAGCCCACGATCGACCAAGCCGCGTCGATGACCGAAGTCTTGGCATGCAGTTGGCGCGGCAGGTATTCATAGACCCTCACGCCCGCCGACAGAAGGTGCGCATATGCAGCCCGAGTCGCCCAGCCGGCGACCGGCGGATCGCTCCGGCGGGGGACCAGCAAACGTGCGTCCACGCCGCGCCGGGCGGCGGCCTGAAGCGCGCGGTCGACCACGGTTCCAGGACTGAAATATGGTGAGGTCAGATAAACGTGGGTTTGCGCCATTTCGATCAGCCCCGCATGCAGACAGGCAAGCCGCTTGCGGCACAGGCGCGAGTAGCTCGGCACCAGCAACCCCTCGATCCCCTTGGTATCATCGGGAATCGCGCTGGCCGGAAGCTGGCCAGCGTCAAGCCAGAGTCGCTCGAAATGCCTGACAGCGAGCTCCACCAGCGGGCCCGCGACGCGCACATGGGTGTCTCGCTGACGGGTCTCGCCGTGAAGTCGGCGCGAGTTCAGTCGGCGTATGTTGAAACCGCCCAGGAATGCTTCCCGGCCATCGACGACCAGAAGCTTGCGGTGGTTGCGTTGCAGATATCTCAGCGGGTGCAGCAGGCTGAAGGGGCGAAACCAGCGGAACCGGACCCCGGCCTGTTTCAATTCGTGTCGCAGCCTGCGAAAGTTTCTCTGGCCGGCACCGAAGGCGTCGAGGTGCAGCCGCACGTCAAGGCCGGCGCGCGCTTTTTCCGCGAGCGCGGCCACGAAACGCGCGCCGACCTCGTCGGCCGCAAAGATATAGGACTCCATGCGGATATCGCGCGTCGCGCGCTCAATCGCGGCGATCATCTCGTCGAAAAGCACATCGCCTTCGACGAAAAGCCGGAACGTGCCCTCGCCCTCGCCGAGGTCCAGCACACACATCGCAGCGCGCGCATGTTTGCTCGACCGCGAGACGCCCGTTGCTTTGCGGCTGATACCGTCCGCCCGAATAAAATTTCTGTCAAAGACGCGCATGGTTCCCGCTTAGCGCATCGTGAATCTGGCAGCAACGTCAGGGTCGTCGACTGGTGCGCCGCTTCCTGATATGATGGCGCGAGAACCTGCTTTGATCTCGATGGTGGCGCGATGGCCAGGGCGGTCAGACACCGGACGGATCATGGAGACCGTGCTGGCACCAGACGCAATCGCAAACGACATGGTCGCAACTGCGGTCTTTGAGAGGTTCGCGATAGCGAAACCGGGCGAGCGGCAGCACGAGGCGCTTGGTAAACGACAGCCGATAGGCCGTCGCCAATACCGAGCGGGTGTCGTTGGCACCGAGTTTTCCGATCAGATAATCCAATCCGCGCGCGCCGGTCCGGTTGAACATGAACCGGTTGACCACGCCGGCACTCAGGCCCGGCTGCAAACTCTGCCGCCAGGCCCTGGAGTAGTCGGTGCCGCGTACCAGGCTCTCTGCCGCCAGTTGGCCCGTTCGCATCGCATAGCGCAACCCGAATCCTGCCAGCGCGTCCTGAAAACCCGCGTGCTCGCCGATCACCGGGTTTCCGCCCTGCATCGCTGTGCGTGGCAATCTGACATTCCCGAAACCGCCGAAGCCGCGCGCATTCTGCATTTGCAGCCCGGCGTGACGTTCGAAATACGACACCGTCGCTGCAAGATAGTGCGCCTGATCGCGAAAGCCCGTGAAGATGCAACTTGCCACCGTTCCGCGTCCTTCGTTCACGAGCAGATAGGCGTAGCCCTTCGGGGCAAGTTCCGGCCCAAACGCAAGCCAGGCACCATCGGGCATGGCCGTGTCAAAGACGTAGCCGACCGCGATGATATCAGCACGGCGCGGTCCGCCTGCCAGTATCATGTTCCCCGACGTGGCCGTGACCCGATCGTTGAACCGCACCTCGACACCGGCCGCCTGGGCCTGAGCCAGCAGGGCGCGGTCCAGCGACCCCGGCGCGCTGCCTCGCCGCAAGAGATAGAAGAGAGGCTTTGCTCCGTGCACCCGGTGGGTCCGTGCGCGGCTGTCGAAGACGACGCCTTCGGTAAGGCCGCTATGATCGAAATCGGCCTCTATTCCGGCCTCGGCGAGTTCGTCCAGAACGTCCTGCGCGTCGGTCCAGTTCTCCAGACCCTGAAAATCGTCATGGAAACGGTGACCGACATCCTTGTGCCATTCACGCACCGTGACCCGGCGGTTGGCCTTGGCCAGAACTATCGCGCAGACGAGGCCCGCGGGCCCGGCTCCAACAATTTCAATCTGGTCATCGCTGGCGGCGGAATGGTCGGGCACAGGTGCCATCATCCCGCCGCTTTCCGGCGCCCGGTACCCTCGTGCATTCTGGAGTCCAGAGTGCAACCGCAGGATCCACCGACCGGTACCATGCGGCAGAGGACAAGCCTGTCAACCAGTTTATGCGACGATGCCAGGCATCCTTCCTCTGCCGAACCTTGTGTAAACGCCTGCGGGGTCTGATCCCCCCGCAGGCCATTTCTCCATGATCTTCTGCACCACATCAGGGCCTTTCGAACATGCAGGAAACTTTTCCGGCCTGCAGGCCATGCAAATGGTGCGGAGCCTTGGCCGACAGTATTGATCATATGCCGTAGGCCCAAGCCGGAAGTCGGCCCATATGGATGTCGACGCTGCGGACACCAGACACGTTTTCCACCGCGACGCGAATGGCGTTCTCTTCGAAATCGCTGTCGGCAACGCCCCAGACCGCCACATTGCCGTTATCAACTGTGTAGTTAACCAGATTGACCGCTGCACCGGGCACCTCTTTGAGCGCCTCGTCAATCTTGGCGCGCAGCACACGATCATCGTTTGAGGGCTTGGAAAGTGCCCCGTCCGGAATTGCCGACAAGGCATGTAGCAAGTTTGCCCGACTGACGATTCCGACCACGCGCCCCGCACGCAGCACCGGCACCCGTTTGATCCGGTGCTTTTCCAGAAGACGCGCGATCTCGGCGACCGCCGTGTCCTCCTCGACCGAAACGACATCGCGGGTCATCACGTCAGTAACATGGTGGCTGTTGAGCTTGACAAAGTCGTGGGCGGAATCGCCCGACCCGCCCAGCAGTTCGAGCCACCAGGATCGGCGTGGGCCGTCGGTGTCGCGGACGCGCCGCATCAGGTCTCCTTCGCTGACCACTCCCTTGAGGGCGCCGTCCGCGTCTACGACGGGTAGCGCGCTGACGTGATGGTCGAGCATCAGTCGCACGGCGTCCTCGATTTTTCCGTCCTGCGGGACGGAGATCACGGACGTCGTCATAATATCCTTGGTTTGCATGTCGTTGCCTCCTTCGCAAGTAATGGGTCGATGCACCGATCAGGTGCCGATCACCAGTTGCAGGTCATCGCCCAAATCATAGGGTGGGATGTCAAGGTTGCGTGGTGCTGGTCCTTTCCGTATCCGCCCCGACGTGTCGTAATGCGATCCGTGACATGGGCAGAACCAGCCGCCGAATTCTCCGACTGCGGATCCGTCCTGACCCAGCGGTATACAGCCGAGATGGGTGCAGACACCGATAACGATCAGCCACTCACCAGCTTCGTCCGCCGTTCGGTTCTCGTCTCGCGCGGGAACGTCGCCACTCAGGTTCGGGTTCTCGCGCGCACTGTCGACAGTGTCGACAAGATCGTCGAGTTCGACCGCGCGCGCCGCCTCGATAGCCGCAACAGACCGGCGCCAGACGAAGACCGGGCGCCCCCGCCACTTGACGGTAATGCGCTGGCCCGGTTCGACGCCGGACAGATCGACCCTGACCGTACCGGAGGCGGTCACGTCGGCTGAGGGGTTCATCGAGTCAATCAACGGCCAGACCGCAGCCCCGACGGCAACTGCGCCTGTGGATGCCGTTGCATAATAGAGAAAATCGCGGCGTTCCTTTGCGGTTGCAGGAACAGGGTCGTCTTCGGCATGGGTCATTGTGAATCCTCCCGATTGGCGTTCATCTCGGATGCGACAACAGGGCTTTCGATGTGAACACCCGCGTCTACATGCAATACTTCGCCGGTGATGCCGCTGGTATAATCGCTGGCGAAAAGCAGCGCCGTGCGGCCCACCTCGTCGGCTTCTATGTTGCGCAGCAAGGGTGCTGCGCGCTTGGTCGCCTCTAGAAGGCCCGAAAAGCCGGTCAGCCCCGATGCCGCACGGGTCAGCACCGGACCCGCCGAAATAGCGTTGACACGGATGTTTGACGGCCCGAGTTCATGCGCGAGATAGCGCACCGTGGCTTCGAGCGCCGCCTTGACCGGCCCCATGACGTTGTAGTTTTCCACCACGCGTTCGCCGCCGAGATAACTCAGCGTGATCACGCTGCCACCATCGGTCATCAGCGGTTCGGAAAGATGCGCCATACGGATCAATGAATGAACCGAAACGGCCATCGCTTCCGAGAACCCCGCGGCAGAGCAGTCTGTCAGACGACCGTGCAGGTCGGCGGGGGGCACACTGCCAATGGCATGAAGAATGAAATCCAGCTTTCCCCAGCGTTCTGCGATGGCATCGAAAACGGCATCGAGTTCCTGTGGCGCCTTCACATCGCAAGGCAGGACGATGGGCGCTTCAAGCCGCGCGGCCAACGGTGTCACGTGGGTCTTGGTGCGCTCATTAACATAAGTGATGGCCAGCTCGGCACCCGCCTGCCGGAAGTGCAGAGCGGCGGGCCACGCCAGACTGCGTTCATTCGCGATGCCGATGACCAAGCCCTTGCGACCGGACAGGTCCAAAAGCTCCACGGGATCGCAGCATTCGGGGAAGTCAGGCATCTTCCGATTGAACCCGGGTATCGGCGGAGGCGTCCGGCACCTTCTTCTGTGCAGTTTGACGCTTCGCGGTCTTGCCGTGCTTATGCCCGCCGTGTCCATGCCCGAAGAGATGCAATGCAGCCATCCCGCCGATCACGAGGACCAGAACCCAGTTTTCGATAATCCATTCCATGATCCTTCACTCCTTGTTTGGTATGGCGGTCGGTTGGCCCGCTTGTGTGGTGGTGGCGATGGGGAAACTGCCGTACATCGCGCCAAAGACATGTGTGAGCCATGCATCGCGCGCTTTGCGCAAGGCACCGAGGTTTTCGCCGGTACGCGCGAACAACGCGCGTTCGGCAAGGATGGCGGGATGGTCTTTCGGCAGAGGATCCCGCGTCTCACGCACGGAGTCGGCTTGTGGATTTCACCAGCGCCATCCAAGGGTTCACACGCTCGGAAAACATCGTTCTGGTCCATCGCATCGGATGCAGGGCGCGCAGCATCTCGGCACTGGCAGGGGACGTCGCGGCCTTGATCCAAGGGCTAACAAATGTCGAATAAGCCGCCTCGTTGATCCGTGACATCTGCGCGACCTGGGCCAGCGCTCCATGGTCTGACCCAAAACCGAGATCGTCGACGTCGCGCGGCTCGAAACGCACGTCGTAGTCGTCGGTCTTGCGCTTTGCGCCCCCGGAAGGATTATCGATGACCATCTCATAAAGCCCGGGCGCCAGCGCCTCGACCGCCTCCAGGCTTTCCAGGATCGCCCGATGCTGAAGCCGCGCGACGGACCCGGAGACGAAGATGCCCAGATGCCCGACAGTCTCGTGCGTCATGTAGACGATGCGCTGTCCGGCAGCCTTGAGCGCATCGGTGTCAGGATATAGCTTGGCAATCCCGCCCAACGCCTGCTGCGGCGGGGTGATGTTGTCGCCCTCCGAGGCAAAGACGATGATCGGGTTGCGGATCCGTTTCAGATCGATGGTACAATGCGCGTCCAGTTGCATCTCGCCCTGCTCCAGTCGATTGCCGATGAAAAGGTTCTGAGTGATGCCGAGAATTTCCTCGCGGCTCAGCGTATAGTAGCCATTCCACCAGCGTTCGAAGTCGAGGAACCGTTCACGTTCGGTATCGGCATGGGAAAAGAGGTTGGCGTATTTCTCCCAGATCGCCTTTTCAGGTTGCAGGGTCTCGAAGTTCTGCGCCAGCCACGCGCCGTCGAACCGCCCGTCGCCCAGATCGGCGATCATGTGCGCCGCCCAGGATCCGCCCGAGAGCGCGCCGAGCATCCGCATCGGGCTGGTGGCCGCGTCGCCCGACCAATAACTGAGCGGAGAGCCGTTCAACACGATGGGCCCGGTCAGACCGTCGCAATCGGCGGCCAGCAGGGCGGCGGCCCAACCGGCCTGACAATTGCCGTAGAGCACGGGTGCCGCGTTCGGGTGACGGCGGGCGACTTCGGTGACGAAGTCACGCAGTGCATAGTGTACGTCAGCCAGCGTCTGGCCGGGCATGGGTTCTGGAAAGAAGATCACGAAATAGACCGGATGGCCCTCGTGCATCGCCATGCCGACTTCGCTGTCATGCTTGAAGCCGCCGATACCCGGCCCATGTCCCGCGCGCGGATCAATGACGATGACCGGCGGCTTTGCCTCGTCCACGCAATCGTCCCAGCAATCTTCGCCTGCCCGCGTGATCCGGAGCAGTGCATAATTGGCGGGCCGTTCAAAAGTGCGGGCATCCAGCAGAAGCTCATAGTCGAAATCCAGAAGCGGCGGCATGCCCTGACGTTCATGTGCGATCATGTTGTCGGCGTGTTCGCGTAACGTGTCGAGGAACAGCACCCAGCGTTCAAAGGCGTCCTGAGCGTAGGGCACATTGGCACCAGCGGAGGGCCGTTTAGTCTCAGGTGCCGTAAGTTGCTCCGGCGTCACAGTCGCAAGGCGCAAGCTCTTATTCATTGTTGGCTTCCTTCTGTTCATAGATTTCTCTGGATGGCCGCCCTGCAAGAAGCGCAAGTGCGAGGTTCTTTGCGACATCCTCGCGCAGACCGGTCAACAGGTAGGCCGCATCACCGGGCTTGAGGCCCAGTGCGCGCGCCGCTAATTCCGGGGGTTGCTTCAAGATTTCCATGCGCTGGAACAACGCCAATGCCATCGGGGCGTCTGGATGCGCGGAGGCCTCTGCACAATTGCATATCATCCGCGACATGAACTCCGGAACGGCGGCATTCCGCGACGGTTCCGTTGCTCCCGAACGAAAATTCGTCGTCTCCCGTGGCATGATCCCAGTCCTCCTGCTGTGCTGGCCCAAGGCGTAGTCACAAAAGAAGACGTCGATTGGCGAAAAACGTTACAGAACCGACCGCGTTTCGATCAGGAATTCTGCTGCCCTGCTTCGCAATCGGTTTCGTGCTCGGCGTTCTTGCAACCCTCAGGCTGACAATAGCAATCGTCACGGTCATCCCGGCAGCAAGCGCCACAATGATTTGTCAGCGCCTCGCGCAGAGCCGTGCGCGCCCGGTGTAGCCTAACGCCAAGCGCGTTGCGGGTTAGTCCAAGGTCGCGCGCCACATGCTCACGGTCTTCTTCGCCGAAGTCGATGCGCCGGATCAGTTCCGAATCCGCCGGGCGCAGTTCGGAAATCAGACCGCCATGACAGGTGCAGAGCCGTGCCATCTGAGTCGGCGCATCAGCGGTCCAGTCTTCCGGCTCGCGCGCCACCGCCGCGGCCAGTTGGTCACGGCGCGTGCCTTTGCGGAAATGGTCATTCAACGTGGAGCGCAGGATCGCATAGAGCCAGGCATCCATCCGTTCGACGTCTCTGAGTTGGTCCTTGCGCTGCAGCACGCGGATGCTGAAATCCTGCAGGACATCCTCTGCATCCGCCCGGTTGCCAAGCCGTTTGATCAGGAACCCCAGAAATGCGCCACGTCCATCGAGCAACGCACGTTCCGTCGAGGTGTCAGGTACCTTCGGTTTTTCGGTGTCGAGCGATGCCATGACATTCCTGTCCTAATTTTCCGATATTTGCACTGTTGTCGACATGATCATCGCGTCGAGCGTGTTCAATGCTTGCAGGCGTTCACACAGATCAAATTCGCCATGCTCCGTCCCGCCGTATCGAAGGCCAAGACCCACTCTTCCCCTCTGCTAGGAAGCCTCTCACCAACCTTGTCCACAGTCACCAGGCCACATCAATCTATTGATTTAGCGAATTATATCCTATTATGCTCCGCTTTTCTGGCTTTGCGTTCTACCGCTGAGATTGACGAGAACTATACCCGCAATGACCAATACGATCCCGGAAAACTGCACGGCGGAAAGACGCTCGCCAAAGAACAGTGCCCCGATGGTGAGACCGAATATCGGCACCAGGAAGCTGAACACAATCGCCCGGTTCAGTTCCACTTCCTCCAGTACCGAAAACCACAGCCAGTAAACCAGTGCAGAGCCAAACAAGGCCAAGCCCAACAGCGACATTACGAAAACAGATGTCCATTGGATGGCCGTCTGATCTTCAAGGAGAAGCGCCGCCACGGCAAGAGGCACGCTGCCGATCAGCATCTGAAAGCCCATTGCAAAAAGTCCATCGACCTGACCTGCGATGGATTTGATCGCCACGTTGCTGACAGTCACTCCAACCGCAGCCAGAACGATGTAGGCAAAACCGATGGCCGTCCCGTCTCGCGCTCCATCGCCCAATTGTGGCAAGGCGATCACAAGTATTCCCGCGAAACCGATCAATAGGCCACCCCAACCGACCCTCGCCAGTCGCTCTCCAAGCCATGCAACGCCCAACATTGTCGCAAGCAGCGGCTGAGCGTTGGCGATAACCGTGGCGAGCCCGGGAGATACAAATTCTGCCGCATGAAACATGCCGAGAAATCCCAGACTGGTCGCGCCAAGGCCGACGACACCCAGTGTCACCCACGTGCGCCAACCACGCGGAAACGGCCGCTGCAGCCACACCGCAACAAACACCAGGGTGGCCGCAGCCAGAATTGCCCGCAGTGTCGCAAAGGTCAAATGCGGCGAATATTGCAGCCCTGCCGTGATCAGCGGAAAGCACGCCGCCCACAAGAGCATGGCCAGAACGATCTTGGTTATTGTCGTCGGCGACATCGGGATTTCCTTTTTTCAGGTCAGAACCGGCTGGAATTGCGGAGATCTTCCGGCGTGCCAAGTCAGTGTAGAATGATAAGTTTTTCTCGTAGTTGATGATCGCAGTCGCAAGTGTCAACAATTGCGGTGCGGCGGCTTGGCGACAGTGATTGGACGAACCAAACAGACGTTTCAGCGACTGAAACCTTACTGGTTATTAAGACAAACGTCTGATGACCTGTGCTTTATGAGTTCCAGGATGCACGTATAATGAAAGAAACGCAGACGTTTGTGGCAGACGGTGTAGCGCATCCGACTTACGAGCGTCGTATTTTGCAGAGGTGTGTGATGAAAAATGACCAAGGCGACAAATTTTCCTTAGTTGACCAGTCCGACGTCGCTGCAAAATCCACCGACGCGGCCGTTCGCCACGCGTTGGTGGAAGGCAGACATCAAATTCTGAAATTCCTGCGTCGGCGACTGGGTGATCCAGAGGCGGCAGAGGATGTCCTGCAAACATTTATGCTGCGGGCCATCGACCGCTCAGAGCAACTTCGTGATGTGCGCGCCGTTCGCGGCTGGCTCAGTCAGATCCTTGCGTCGTCCATAGCGGACCATGGCCGCAAGGTTTCGCGACAGCGACAGAGGGAGGTGGTCATGGCCCCGACCGACCTGGAAGGCGTCCATCACGATTTTGACGAAGAACTGGACGAGGTTATCTGCAATTGTCTCTACAAGTTGTTGCCAACGCTCAAACCGGAATATGCCGAAGTCATCTGGCGGGTCGATCTTCAGGAACAACCGCGAGAGGACGTCGCCAAAGACCTTGGGATCACGTTGAACAACCTCAACGTCCGCGTTCACCGGGGCAGGCAGGCATTGAAGACAAGGTTGCAGCAGATGTGCCTGACCTGCCCGGTTCACGGCTTTCTTGATTGCGATTGCGACGCGGCAGAGAAGGTCCGCGCCCGCCTCGAAGGCCTTGCGGACGAAAGCGAAATCTGAAGAACACGCAGAACCGCGGAGCGATCCTCGGAGCTTTAATGCTGCTGCCTTACACGCGTGCCTGAGACCGAAGCCGCAATCGAAAGATGATCACGATCGCGTTTGATAAGTCGTGGGCTCATGTCCTTCGGCGAACAATAGGCTGCAATCGGGCAAATGTGTACCGAAAGCGCTTGGACCGATACGCCCAATCGGCGCTTTCCTGCTTTCAGGTGCCGACGCAATATGGCTGCGCGCTGTAACAAACACTAGCGCCGGTCGTCTTTTTGAGAGCCGGGGTCGTTCGATGCCCCTTCCAAACTCAGACAAACGCGGAGGCACCGATCATGTCCAACAGCGAAATCCCACCTGATGAGCAGTTTGAATTGCATGACGGCGCGAGGCAGCTTCCACGCCTTGGACCCGGAAGGGCCGTGATGTGGTTACTTGCCAAATTGCTCAGCCGTCTGGTTCGGAACGGTCACCTGACTGTTATCGACCCCTGTTGTGGGACTTGGCGTTTCGGTGGCGGTGACGGCCCTGCCGTTTCAGTCCGATTGACCGACAAGGCGCTGCCTGCGCAACTTCTTGCAAACCCCAGTCTGGCGCTTGGCGAGGCCTATATGGATGGAACGCTCCGCATCGAGACCGGCAGCCTGCGCGACCTTCTTTCGATTTGCATGGCTGACCTCGACGCCGTCGACGCTTTGCCCGGGAAACGGATCAGGCAAGGGCTGGACGCTTTTTTGAGCCGCAGGTTGCATCACAACCCGATCAACCGGGCCCGCTGCAACGTGGCGCACCACTATGATCTCTCGACCGAACTCTACGACCTCTTTCTTGACGCGGACCGACAGTATTCATGCGCCTACTTCGCCACAGGCAATGAAACTTTGGACGAGGCGCAAGCCCTCAAGAAACGACACATCGCTGCAAAGCTGCTGCTGCGGCCCGGCCTTGACGTTCTCGATATCGGCTCGGGCTGGGGGGGCTTGGCGCTGGAGCTTGCCCAACAGCATCAGGCCCGCGTGACCGGTCTGAGCCTGTCTACCGAACAGATCGTGGCCGCCCGCGCCAGCGCAACGCAGTCCGGCCTGTCCGAACAGGTCGCCTTTAAACTCCGCGACTACCGGCAAGAGAAAGGCCAGTATGACCGTGTCGTTTCGGTGGGCATGTTCGAGCATGTGGGCCGCAGTGGATTTGATGACTATTTCAGCACGATCCGAAGGGTTCTCAAGCCGGATGGAGTCGCGCTTGTACATGCGATCGGTACGATGGCACCCAAAGGTGGCAGCGATGCGTGGATCAGGAAATACATTTTCCCCGGTGGCTATCTTCCGTCACTGTCCGAAACGATCTCGGCGGCGGAACGTTCTGGGCTTTGGGTCACCGATGTCGAGGTCCTGCGCCTGCATTATGCAGAGACCCTGCGGCACTGGTCCGAACGCTTCGCAGCCGAGCGCGGGACCGCGCGGAGGCTTTACGACGAACGGTTCTGCCGCATTTGGGAATTCTATCTGGCTGTCTGCGAAATGGCATTCCGGCATGGCCGGTTGATGGTGTTCCAGCTCCAGTTGGCCAAACGCCGCGACACCGTTCCGTTGACGCGGAATTACATCGCGGACGCTGAGGCAGATCACCACTGCCACATCAGGGCACTCGGCAAACAAATAGGGAGAGCAAGATGACAGGCAAAGGGCAAATCAAGGTCGCCGTGAACGGATACGGTGTGATCGGCAAGCGCGTAGCCGACGCGGTGGCCGTGCAGGCCGACATGGACCTGATCGGCGTGGCGGATGTCGTGGCCGACTGGCGCGCCCGGATGCCGGCAACCAAGGGCTTTGCCCTCTACGCTGCAGACCCGGAGCGGGAATCCGCGATACAAAAGGCCGGCCTGAACCTCGCCGGCGGCTTGGACGATCTGTTGGCCGCCGCCGACATCGTGATCGATTGCACGCCGAAAAAGATCGCCGCTCAGAATGTGGAAACATACCGCGACAAAGGCATCCGTTTCATCGTTCACGGCGGCGAAAAACACAGCGTAACGGGCCATTCCTTTGTCGCCGAAGCGAATTATGAAACGGCGCTCGGGCGCGACAGCACCCGTGTCGTGTCCTGCAACACGACCTCGATCGTCCGCACGCTGAGCGCACTCAAACGGTCCGGCCTGCTTGGCTCGGCGCGCGGAACGCTGCTTCGGCGCGCCACTGATCCATGGGAAAGCCATCTGGGCGGGATCATGAACACGCTCGTTCCCGAACCCGAAATCCCTAGCCACCAAGGCCCCGATGCGCAAAGCGTCGATCCCGACCTTGACGTGATCACGATGGCCGTCAAGGTGCCCCAGACCCTTGCGCATTTGCACTACTGGTCCGTGAGGATGCCGCGCAAGGCATCAAAGGATGAGGTGCTGGACGCATTCTGCGCGTCGTCCCGCATTGCTCTGATCCGGATGTCGGACGGGCTGGGTGCAATCAACGCAGTCAAGGAGATGATGGCCGGTCTCGGGCGCCCCAACGACAGCCTCTACGAGGTGGCCCTGTGGGAGGACATGCTCAGGGTAGAGGGCGACGAGTTGTTCTATGCCTATATGGTCGACAACCAGGCTATCGTGATCCCCGAGACCATCGACGCGATCCGTGCCCTAACCCAAGCTGAGCCAGACGGAGCCGCATCGATTGCACGCACGAATGCGGCGCTGGGTGTCGGTGCGTTTGCGGCCAACACACCGACGCGTTAGCAAGAGGCACTGAGGACTGAATTGGCGTGACTGATCAGCCCGCCGCCATGCCCCCGTCGACGGGATATTGCGCTCCGGTGATGAACGCGGAATCGTCGGAGGCGAGGAAGAGGACGAGGTTGGCGATATCGAGGCTTTCGCCATAGCGACCCAGCGGGATCGTATCGGAAAGCTGCTGCTTTACTTCATCGCCGCGACCGGGATTGAAGCCTTCCTCCAGCGACCGCATCATCCGGGTGTTGACCGGCGATGGATGCACGGAATTGACCCGCACGTTGTGGCCCGCCGCCTCGATCGCAGCCGCGCGCGTCAGGCCGACTACGGCATGTTTCGACGTGATATAGGGCGCGACGTTTGGGCTGCCTTTGAGACCCGCAATGGACGACATGTTGATAACGCTTCCCGATTTCCGTCCGATCATCACCGGCAAGACATGCTGCAATCCAAGGAATGCGCCGCGCACGTTGACTGCCATCACGCGGTCGAAATCCTTGATCTTCTGATCGATCAGTGGCGCGACCTTGCCCTCGATCCCGGCGTTGTTGAAGAACACGTCGATGCGTCCGAATTTCTCGACGGTCTGCGCGACATATCGTTCGCAATCCTCGACCGACGATACGTCGGCCGCGATTGTCAGCACATCGCCCGAATTTCCAAGATCCCTCGCGGTATCCGACAGATCACTTTCCCTGAGGTCGACAAGCGCGACCTTGGCACCTTCGCTGAGAAAGAGCCGCGCGGTTTCCAGACCGATACCAGCTGCGCCCCCGGTGATCAGGGCGACTTTGTCGGCGAGACGTTTCATCGAGAATCTCCTTTTGATGATTTTGGGGGTGACGAACGAACCTGCGTCCCGGCCGTTCCATCCAGAAGCGCCAGCGCATCCTCAAGCTGACCGATACCAGCGAGGCCTCCTGCCTCCGCGAAATCGGCCGCTGCCGCCATCTTGGGGCCCATAGAGCCCGCCGCCAGGTCGAGCGCCCGCGCCTCTGGCGGGGTGAGATGTCGGATGGGCGCCGCATCATCCGTTCCGAAATCCCGGTAGGCCGCATCCACGTCAGTGAGCAGAAGCAGCGCATCCGCCCCGAGCCGTTGCGCAAGCAGCGCGCTGGCGGCATCCTTGTCGATCACGGCCTCGATCCCGGTCATGCTGCCGTCGGGCAGGCGCAGCACGGGAATGCCCCCGCCTCCGGTGCAGATCACGATCACACCCTGATCCAGCAGCAGGCGCAGCACACGCAGATCCGGAATGTCCTGCGGCTTTGGCGAAGGCACGACGCGCCGCCATTTGTCCCCGTCCTGCGCGATGCTCCAACCGGCGGCGGTGGCGCGTGTTTCGGCCTCGTCGCGGGAATAGACCGGGCCGATGAACTTGCTGGGCGCCTGAAACGCGGGGTCGTCCGCGTGGACCACAACCTGCGTCAGAAGCGTGGCGACCGGAAGCGCATGATCCAGCGCATTCTCCAGTTCCTGCTCGATCATGTAGCCGATCATGCCGACGGTTTCCGCACCCAGCACGTCGAGAGGAAATGCCTCGTCGGGTTTGTACACCGCCCCCTGAAGCGCCAGCAGCCCGACCTGCGGACCGTTGCCGTGGGTCACGACCAGTGTGTGCCCGGCGCGCACGATATTTGCCAGCGCAGCGGACCCAGTCCGGACGTTGGCGCGTTGATTGTCTGCCGTCAGGGGTTGACCCCGCTGCAGCAGGGCGTTCCCGCCAAGCGCTGCGACCACCAGCACGGCTAGTTAGCCAATGTGGCGACAAGGATCGCCTTGATGGTGTGTAGCCGGTTCTCGGCCTGATCAAAGACTATGGAGGCCGGGCTTTCGAACACCTCTTCGGTCACTTCCATCGCCGTGATGTCGAAATGTTTTGCGATGTCGGCACCGACCTCAGTCTCGGCGTTGTGGAAGGCGGGCAGGCAGTGCATGAACTTGGTCTGCGGATTGCCGGTCTGCGCCATCACGTCCGAGTTGACCTGATAGGGCAGAAGTTGGCGGATACGTTCTTCCCATTTGTCCTTGGATTCACCCATCGACAGCCAGACATCGGTGTAGATGAAATCGGCCCCTTTCACCGCCTCGCCCACCTCTTCGGTGATGGTGATGCGCGCGCCGGTGGTCTCTGCGATCCGGTGCGCTTCGTCCTGAATGGCTGGATCGGGCCAACAGGCCTTTGGCCCGCACAGACGCACGTCCATACCCATTTTGGCGCCGCCGATCAGCAGGCTGTCGCCCATGTTGTTGCCCGCATCCCCCAGAAACGCATAGGCAATCTGACCCAGCGGTTTGTCGGAATGCTCTGACATGGTGAGGAAATCGGCGAGGATCTGCGTGGGGTGGAATTCGTCCGTCAGACCGTTATAGACCGGCACCCCGGCATACTGCGCCAGCGTCTCGACGATGGGATGACCGAATCCGCGATATTCGATCGCGTCATAGACCCGGCCCAGCACGCGGGCGGTGTCCTTCACGGTCTCCTTCTTGCCCAGATGCGACCCCGACGGCCCCAGATAGGTGACATGGGCGCCCTGATCGTGGGCGGCCACCTCGAAGCCGACGCGCGTGCGGGTGCTGTCCTTTTCAAAGATCAGCGCGATTTCCTTGCCGGTCAGGCGCGGCACTTCGTAGCCACCGTATTTCGCCGCCTTCAGGTCGGCGGAGAGTTTCAGCAGAAAGCCGATTTCCTGCGGGCTGAAGTCGCGCAGCGCAAGAAAATGGCGGTTTCGTAGATTGTAGGACATGGGGTTTCCTTTTGTCAGATTGCGTCGCGGATGGTGGGGCAGCTCATGCAATGGCTTCCACCCCTGCCCCGGCCCAGTTCGGCACCGGGAATGGCCAGAACTTCGATCCCGGCGTCCTTCAGCGCGGCGTTGGTGTCATCATTGCGGTCATAGCCGATGACAACACCGGGCCGCAGCGCCAGCACGTTGTTGCCGTCATTCCACTGCTCGCGCGACTGCTCGGCCAGATCGCTGCCGCCGGTCGGGACCAGATGCAGTTTCTTGAAACCCAATATCTCGGCGGTGATTTCGAAAAGATGCCGGGCGTCGCGCCGGATATCGAGCGCGGCACCGGCCGACCCGGGACGCAGGTCATAGCAGGTGATCGCGTCAGCCACCTCCTTGAACGTCGTCACGACATCGTTGCCGCAATGGGTGAATACCGTGTCCAGATGCATTGCCGCCCGCGACCGGGGCATCTGGCAGGCGATGACGCGCGTCACGTCACCCCCCAGAAACAACGCCTCGGCCAACTGACCCACCGCCTGCGGAGACGAGCGTTCGCCCATACCGACCATCACGACGCCATGGCCGATGGGCATGATATCGCCCCCTTCCAGCGTAGCCGCGCCAAATTCGCGCGTCGGATCGCCGAACCAGACACGCGCATCTGCGAACTTGGGGTGGAACCGATAAACGGCGGCCATCAACAGCGTTTCGGGCCGCCGTGCCGGCCAGTACATCGGGTTCAGAGAGACGCCGCCATAGACCCAGGCGGAATTGTCCCGCGTGAAGATGAAATTGGGCAGCGGTGGCAAAACAAAGCCGTTGAGGCCGAGATAGCTGCCGAACATGCCCGACGGGGTGAAAGGAAGATCGTCGACGGTGATCCCACCAACGAGAAAACGGGCGAGTTCCACGCCCGGCAGTGCCTCCATCCAGGCGCGCAGGTCGTCACGCATCCCCACGCCCACATCATTGCGGGTGATCCGGTGGTCGAGCACCCAGGTGCGCGCCTCCTTGATGTCCAGCGTCTCGGCGAGCAGCGCCATGGCATCCAGGACCTCGATGCCCTCGCCGCGCATGATGTCGGCAAAGACGGCATGGTCCTTGATCGCCTGCTTGACCCAAAACACATCATCGAACAGTAGATCGGCGCAGTTTTCGGGGGTCAGGCGGCGGTGGGCAAGTCCGGGCGGCGACACGATCACCTGCCGCAATTGCCCTGTTTCCGAATGTACGCCGAGTTTCAGTTCAGACATCTGCGGTAACTCCTATGTATTCAGTCAAAGAATGGCGGCCAAGCTGATGCTGGCCGAGATGAAGACGACGAGGATCAGCAGTAATGGCCATACGAAGACAACCCACCGATCAAACGATACGCGTCCGATCGCCAGACCGCCGATCACCACTGCGGATGTGGGCGTGATCAGGTTCACCAGCCCGCTTGCGGATTGATAGGCCGTCACCACAAGGTCGCGACCGACGCCCGCAAAATCCCCCAGTGGGGCGAGGATGGGCATCGACAGAACCGCCAGTCCGGAAGATGAAGGTACGAGGAAGCTCATCCCGATCTCAATCCAGAGCATCAGGTTGATGAACGCGATTTCCGGCAGGCCGCCGAGGGTGTCGGCCGCGCTGTTGAGGATGGTATCGGCGATCAGGCCCTGTTCCATGATGACGACGATGCCGCGCGCCAGCCCGATCACCAGCGCCACGCCCAGCAGATCCCTGGCGCCGTCGACAAAGGCCGAGGTCAGTTTCTTCTCGCCCAATCGCGCGACAACCCCGACGACGATGGCCATGCCGAAGAACAGCGCCCCCATCCGGGCCATCCACCAGCCCTGGCTCGACACGCCCCAGATCATGACGGCAAAGGTGGCGAAGAACAGGAGCAGAACCAGCTTCTGGGTGCCGGTCAGCTTCGGCTCGCTGAATTCCGCGTCCGTCTCTTTCAGGAAAAACCGCCGGTCGCTTTCGCGTTGCGCCGCGACGACGGATCGCGCCGGGTCCGCCTTGACCCTGGAGGCGTAGCGCATGACATAGGCAATGCAGATCGCGAGGCCGCCCAGCAGGATGACCAGCCGCAAGGCGATGCCTTCGGTGAACGGAATGCCCGCCGCGTTGGAGGCGATCACCGTGGCGAAAGGGTTGATCGTCGAGCCCAGCGTGCCGATGCCCGCGCCGATCAGGATGATCGCCACGCCGGTCACGGAATCGTATCCCGCGGCGATGACCACCGGGATCAGCAGCGCGTAGAAGGCCAGCGTTTCCTCGGCCATGCCGTAGGTCGTTCCGCCCAGGGCGAAGAGCGACATAAGGATCGGGATCATCCAGATCTCGCGGCCCTTCAGGCGGACCATCGCCGCCTGGATCCCCGTGTCGATCGCATTTGTCGCGTTTACCACCCCCAGAAAACCGCCCAGGAGCAGCACGAACAGCGCCACGTCGATGGCATTGGCGGCATAGCTGTCGGGGTCATAGAACCCGGCGACAGGTGCCAGCATGACATCCACGAAGCCCTGCGGATTGGCTTCGACCGTCTGATAGGTGCCCGGCACCGCGATCTCGCGCCCGACCTCTTCATTCATCGCGCGGTCGTACTGCCCGGCAGGGATGATCCAGGTCAGGGCCGCAACGGCGATGATCAGCAGAAAAAGGATGGAATAGGCGGTGGGAAATCGTGCTGCCAGTCCGCTCCCGTCGGGCTTCTTGTCTGTAGATGTATCAGTCATCGTGGCCTCCCCTTCATTCAATGCGTTTGGTGTGTTTGTGGTGTGGAACCCGGCTCCAGGATGGTTTCAGAATCCACCGGGTTCCGCCGATCACCTGCGCCGCCTTGGCCTTCGCTGATCCCTTCCAGCCGCGTCCGCTTGAGCAGCAGCGCGTTGACCGCGACCAGCGCCGAGCTGCCCGACATGGCAATTGCGGCGACGGCAGGGCTGATGATCAGCGGGTAGAACACGCCCGCTGCAGCGGGGAAGGCGATCACGTTGTAGGCCACCGCCCAGAACAGGTTCTGGTGCATCTTGCGCAGGGTGGCGCGCGACAGCTCGATCGCGCCCACGACATCGTAGGGATCGCTTTTCATCAGCACGACATCGGCGCTTTCCATCGCCACATCCGTGCCCGCGCCGATGGCAAAGCCGACATCGGCCTGGGTCAGCGCGGGCGCGTCATTGACGCCGTCGCCGACCATGCCCACCTTCTTGCCCTTGGCCTGAAGCTCCTTGACCTTCTCGGCCTTCTGACCGGGCAGCACGTCGGCCAGCACCATGTCGATGCCCAACTCGGCCGCGATCCGCCGCGCCGTGCCCTCGTTGTCGCCGGTCAGCATCGCCACCTCGACGCCGCGTTCGCGCAGCTTGGCCACGGCGGCCATGGCGCTTGGGCGCGGTGCATCGGCGATGGCGATCAGCCCGAGCATCCGCCCGCCCTTCGCCACATGCACCACGGTGCGGCCCTCGCCCTTCAGGCGCTCGGCTTCGGCATCCAGCGCGCCAAGGTCGATGCCTTGCTCGTCCATCAGCCGGCGGTTGCCGACCAGCACTGGCTCGCCCGCGATCTCGGCGCGTGCGCCGCGGCCTTCAAGGTTCTCGAAGCCGGCCATCTGCGGCACATCGAGCCCCTCGGCGCGCTGGACGATGGCCAGCGCCAAGGGGTGATCCGATCCGCGATCGACAGAGGCAGCGGCGCGCAGCGCATCATCCTCGGTACTCCCGTCGGCCGCGACGAGTTCGACCACACGCGGCTCGCCCATCGTCAGCGTGCCGGTCTTGTCGAAGACGATCACGTCGAGCTTGGTCGCATCCTCGAGCGCCCCGGCATTCTTGAACAGGATGCCGTGCTGCGCCCCCAACCCGGTGCCCACCATGACAGCCATTGGCGTGGCCAGCCCAAGCGCATCCGGGCAGGCGATGACGAAAACGGTGATCGTCAGTGTAAGCGCGAACAGCAGCGGCGATCCGATCCACCAGAACCAGACCGCGAAGGTGGCCAGCCCGATCACGATGGCGATGAGGACCAGCCATTGCGACGCCCGGTCGGCCAGAAGCTGTGCCGGTGCCTTCGAGTTCTGCGCCTCCTGCACCAGCTTGACGATCTGAGCCAGCGCGGTGTCGGCGCCGACCTTGGTGGCGCGGTAGCGGAACGTGCCGGTCTTATTGATCGTGGCGCCGATGACGGTATCGCCCAAGCTCTTGTTCACCGGCATCGACTCGCCCGTCAGCATCGACTCGTCGACCAGCGAAGATCCTTCCAAAACCTCGCCGTCCACCGGAATCTTGTTTCCCGGGCGGATCACCACCGTTTCGCCCTGAAGCACTTCGGAGGTCGGCACCTCGGTCTCCTGCCCGTCGCGGATCACCGTGGCCATCGGCGGCGCGAGATCGAGCAGCGCCCGGATCGCCGCAGAGGCACCGGCGCGCGCCCGCATTTCCAGCCAGTGGCCCAACAGGATGAAGACCAGCAACACCGCGACCGCCTCGTAGAACTGCACGCCGGGAAAGAAGAAGGTCGAGCCGACGCTGAACACATATCCGGTGCCGACCGACAGCACGACGAGCACGGCCATGTTGAGGATGCCGTTCTTCAGCGCCCGCCAAGCGGCTACGAAAAACGGCCAACTGGGCCAGACGATGCCCGCGCTGCCGAGGAAGAACAGCCAAAGGTCCAGCCTCAGGCCGAAAGGCGGCACCGGGGGCGTGAACATGCCGCCCATCGGCGAGTAGATGAAGATCGGGATGGTAAAGAGCAGCGCCACCCAGAACCGGTTGCGCATGTCGCGGACCATGTCGGCCATCTCCATGCCGCCGCCGTGACCCATCTCATGGGCCATCGCGTCCTTGGCAACGGGCCCTGTCGCGCCATGCGCCGCGTGGTCTTCATGGCCGGTGTGGTCCATCTGGCAGATATGGTTCGGCATACGCTCTCCGGCGCAGTGAAAGCCGCAGGCGTCGATCGCCTTGCGCAGCGCCTCCTCGTTCACCACCGTTTCGTCGTACTGCACTGTCACACTGGCAGACGCAGGGTTCGCTTCCGCCCGGTGAACGCCGTCGAGGGCGGATACATGACGTTCGACCGCGAGATGATCGAGTTCCTCGAACAATCCGCGGACCTCAAGGGTCAAGGTTTTCAATGCTGGCTCCTGTCGATTAATCCTTGCGGTCGCGAAGGACCGTCAGGGGAATAGACGTTGCCAGGCATCGGACGTTACAGTGTCCGGCGAAAATCTTCGCAGGCACTGCCGCTGGTGTCACCCATGAGACGGTAACGCTTTACGTCCACTCGCGTCAGTATTTCCGTATGGCGCGCACTGGCGCAGGGTCGGGCAGCCTGGGACCAACCAATTGACGAAAAGCCAAATTGCGGAGTTTGAATTGAGCAGCATGACCAAAGCGAGCACTGCAACCCACAAGTGCTTTGCCCTCGTGCTAAGTGGCGGCGGGGCAAGGGGCCTCTCGCATGCTGGCGTACTCAGAGCTTTGATCGCCAGGGGCTACATCCCAAGCGCCGTCGTGGGCGTGTCGATGGGCGCGGTTGTCGGTGCTACGTATGCTCTTAATGACAAATGGTACGACGCACTCGTGGGCATGGATACCAGCGGGTTTCCGGCAACACCGGACTTTCGCGTGCCTGGAATGGCTGCAAGGATCAGGGGAATGCGGCTTGCTTTGCTTGCCGCGCGGGACATGTATTTTGGCTGGGGATCAGGCGCGCGCACCGAGACCTGGGGCCGCAGTGTCCTGTCCGGCCTGACCAAGGGCAAGAACCTGCAGGACGGCCGCATCCCGGCTTTTGTCTGTGCAACCGACATGCTGTCTGGCCAACGCGTGGTATTCGGCAAGGGAGATGCCACTGATTATGTCTATTCAAGCGCGGCGCTGGCCGGAATACTGCCGCCCCTTGTCGATGATCCGTATGTACTGATGGACGGAGCCTATTCCGATATCGCGCCGGTGGACGTCGCCAGGGCCACCGGCGCGGAAGTCGTGATCGCTGTGGATCCCAGCCAGCGCGAAAACGCGACTGGCCCGAAAAACGGCTTGCAGGCGATGATGCGATCCATCGAGGTCTGCCAGTATGAACATGCGCGACTGCGTTTTGAGCAAGCGGATTTTGTGATCCGACCCGCTTTCAGCCAGACCATCGGCACACTGGAATTCCGGCAAAAGCGTCATTGTATTGCGGCAGGCGCCGTGGCGACCCGCCGCGCATATAACGACATCAGCATGCTGCTCGCCCCCTGATCGGCGAGTTGCCCCCGACGTGCGATTGCGCTCAGTTGCAGTCACCCAGGAAACATCCCTGCAAGCTACCCCATGAGCAGCGTGATCGGCGCGGTCGCGCCCAACACGATCATCAGCGGCGGCGCCGGGGCGGCGCTGTCCTGTCCGGACTCTCGCGGCTGACACATCGGCACCACGATGCGCAGGTAGGCCGCCAGCGCCAGCACGCTGTTGAGAATGCCGATCACCGCCAGCCACAGATAGCCCGCCTCGATCGCCGTACCGAAGAGCAGCACCTTGCCGAAAAAGCAGAAAAGCGGCGGAATGCCCGTCATTGACAGCAGGAACACCACCATCGCTACGCCGATCACAGGGCGCGCGCGGCCGAAGCCCCGGAAGTCGTCAAGGCTGCGTCCGGCGACCATGATCACCGCGAAGGCGCCGAGATTCATCGCCACATAGGCCGCGCTGAACACGATCACCGAGGGCAGCGCCAGCAAGCCTGGCCCCAGATCCACGATCCCCATCATGAAATAACCCGCCTGCGCCATCGACGAATAGGCCAGCAGGCGCACCTCGTTGCTTTGCACCAGCGCCGCCAGGTAGCCGCACGTCATCGTCATGGCGGCGATTAGCGCGACCACCATCGGCCAGCTGGTACCGACCGGTAGGTCGCGCAAGATCTGCGCGAAGGCGAAGATTGCCGCGACCTTGGTAATTACCGACAGATAGGCGGCCACGGACACCGGCGCGCCGTCATAGGCGTCGGGTGCCCAAAACTGGAACGGCACCAGCGCCGCCTTGTAGCCCAGCCCGATCAGCACCGCGGTCAGCCCGGCCAGCGCGATCAGCGTCCTGCCCGCCAGCCGGCCCAGCTCGGAAAAGAGCGTCGAGCCGGCACCGCCGTACGAGATGGACCAGCCGGAGACCCGGCGTTCAATCGTGCCGCTTTAGCCTCTGCGCCCGCGTGACTGCCGCGGCGACGCGGAGCAGGCCTTCCGCCTCCTGTTTTTGGGGGGAGCCGGACCAATCCTGCGGCTGACGATTTGCATTCTTTTCAAGGCTGTAGAAGTCGCTTACGTTTGGAAACAGAGAGTAGGCCTGAAAAGGAAAATGCCATGTGCCTGTCGGCCCAAGTCAGTTTTGCTGCAAGCGTTTTCCTTGTCGGGGGTGGGGCCGCCATTTCAATCGTGGCCTTCCAGCGCAACAAACGCTATCTCCCGCTTGCATTGATGCCGCTTTTCGCAGGTCTTCAGCAATTCACTGAGGGTTTCGTGTGGGTTGGCATGAACGGAAATGATCCCCTGACGGTCTTGTGGGGGGCAATGGGGTTCATCTTCTTCACGTGGTTCATGTGGCCGATATGGGTTCCCTTCTCGGTTTATGTGCTGGAGCCGGACGACAGTCCGCGCAAGCGATTGTTCCGCCTCATGGCGCTGATCGGACTGGCCTTCGGCCTGCTGCTATACATCCCGCACGGGCTCAACAGCGACATGGTTGTGGTAGAGATCAACAACCAGTCGCTGGCCTATGAAAAATCCATGTGGCTCGATTTCATGATGCCGCGGTGGTTGACCAACACGATCTACGTGACCCTCATCACCCTGCCGCCGGCCCTGTCGCACTACAAACATGTGCGCCATTTCGCCTTGACGCTGGTGGCGGTGATCGTGGTCGATATTGCTTTCCTGCAATATGCCTACATCTCTTTCTTCTGCCTGCTGGCAGGACTTGCGACGCTGCATCTGGTCTACATCATCCTGACAAATAAGTGCGCCCGTGAATGTCCTGAACTGTTTGCCTAAATCCGACAAGTAAATGGCGCGCTCTACGGAATCACAACGGCGATTCTCTGTATTTTTTACCGGCCTGTCCAAGGGGTCGTCGTAGGCTGAACGTCAGGGCTTCCGGGACGCTGCCATGGTACCGGCGCGTGAATGGCAGGGCGGGCTGTCTGGTCGGTCATTGATTATTGCGCTTCGTCTTGCGGGCTTAGACTGTGTTGGTTGGTTTGGTCACTGTGGCGTCATGTGGTCTGCGGGCGGCCTTCCCTGCCTTGCGCCTAGCGTCGGTTCCTGTCTTGAGGGCTTTTTACAGGGATGGCCACGAGCGCTTCTTCGACAACAATGCCGTCACGATGTGCTTCGACTATTCTGCTGGCGAGCAAAACCGAAACGAGGATACCAACCAGAATGAGAGGTCCGAACATGTCTGTCTTCCTTACTGATGAACGCTGATTGCGCGGTTCATAAGGGTAGACGCCGGCTCTGTCCTTTCGTTACACACATTGGGGTGCGGTCCGTGAGCCGACCACTCAATGGGTCCTCTTTCCCCTCCCTTCCCCGCGTGTTTGATCTGCGTCCGACGCCGGTACTGTGAGGACTGACGCTACCAAAGCACTGGCCATCTGGCGGCGGAACAGAAAAAGAACTGTTTTGGCGTCACCTGTGCTGAGCCCGACCGCGTCTGCCGCAGACCGAAGGCTTCGCCCTTCGACATCGACTTTCAGAAACAACTCGCCCGACAACCTTCAAACATCGGCTTGAACAGTGCTTCGACACTCGCAGAACACATCCGATATCAAGTCTGCGACTGCCTGCGCATCTGCCGGTTCCGTGGGCATACGATCCTCCCGAGCGGCTTCTGCATGAAGACGCCGTTTGAAGCGCAGCATTACAAAATCGCCTCAAGACGCGGTGTGTTGGTCCTCGCAATCGGTCTCTTCAACCGGATGCTCGCAGCCGTCCGGCGGACAGGAACAATCGTCAAAGCCATGACGGCAACAAGGGCCGCAGTGGGCCATCAACGCGTCACCAAAAGCAGCGCGGGCGCGGTGGAGACGCACATTCAATGTCCCGGACTTGAGCCCGAGGTCAGCTGCCACAATGCCGCGATCCTCGTCGTCGATGTCAATTCGGCGGATCAGGTCTGCATCACCCGGGCGCAGTTCGGTGACCAACCCTTTGACGCAGTTGCAGATCACGTCCATATCTTCGACCGGGTCATCCGTGACAACGGCAGACTGAGCCTCCAGTGCAACAGCCTCCTTTAGACGCCTGGACCGTCCCGACTTGCGATAGTGATCATTTAGCGCTGACCGCAACACCGCGTAAAGCCAGGCATCCATGCGGTCCGCCTCGCGCAGCTGATCCTTACGTGCCAGAACGCGGATGCAAAATTCCTGCAGCACGTCCTCAGCATCGGCTCGGTTTCCCAGCCGTTTGACTAGGAAGCCCAAAAACGCGTTTCTGTTCACCGACAGAGTTGCTTCAAGGCCGGGCTGACCGGCGCCGCTGCCCTTTGCGATATGGTTTTTAGTTTCCGACATGGTTGCACGCCGCCCTTGCATAGAAAGTCCGATCCAACCCGGCAGGCGCAGTCATCAAACATGTCGCCATGGGCAGATACCATGAACCTATCCATTCCAAGGCGAAATTCCAATATCAATGATTTTGAAGTCGGCAATCCATCGCGCCATTGAAATTTATCTGAATGGTTGCGGAAGACAATAGCACAATGTTTTTCACAGTCTCGACGTCTCGCGTAACATCTTCAGCTTCGAGAAGAAATTTCTTGTAATCGTTTTTCTTTTTGGGCGTCTTCGACTAAACGTGGTCAAAAACGGACGGCGCGCACCTGATTGGGGCGCAGCACCCGAACGGGAAAAACCGGCCAAGCACGACAGGAGCCAGGGCGGACATGAGTGAACTGACGCAATACGCCATTCTGCTCGGCCTGACGCTTGGCACGGTCGGGCTGGTCCTGAGCCTCTATGCCCTCGCCCGTGCGATCGGGCGGGCGCGGGCGGAACCGGCCAAGGATGTGCCCGCAACCGCCGGCACTTTGGCGCGCGATCCGGTCTGGGTCCGATACCACGCCAAGTATTACGGCTATGCGCTCCTGTTTCTGGCCTTCGATATGGAGATGGCCTTCATGTACCCCTGGGCGGTCGTTTACCGCGAAGAGGGGCTGGTCGCCCTGCTCGACATGGGCGTTTTTCTCGCGATCCTGTTTCTCGGCCTGCTCTATGGATGGAGCCAGGGCGCGCTGAGGCGGCAATGATGGATTTGTCCGGGGCACGTCAGGGTCTGTTGCGCGGTTTCCGCGGGTTGGTCGCCGGGGCCATGGCGCGGGATTTGCGCGCGTTCGTGGTGCCTGGAGAGGACGTCGCGAATGCGCTTGGTCTCGATCTGGACGCCGCAGGGCTGATCCGCGCGGTGACGCCGCGCCACGCGAACGTCTTGCTGATCGCGGGGCCCTTGCCCACTGCGCTGGCCGATGCGGCCAGCGTCGTCTGGGCCCAGATGCCGCGACCCCGGTGCATTCTCGCGCTTGGTGAGGCCGATCTTGGCCCTCTGCCCACTGCCGACGTGATGGCGGAGATGTCGCAGGCGGGCCTGATCTCCGGACTGGAGGATCTGCGCAAACTGCTCTGCAATGGGGCTTTTGCACCAGACATCGCGGAATTTGATGCGCCTGCCCTGTCGGAGCGGATCGAATACACCTGCCCCATGCATCCGGAAGTCATTTCGGACGAACCCGGCAAATGCCCGAAATGCGGGATGTTCCTTGTGGAACGCCGCGTTTCCGGCGCGGCGTCGCACGGCCATGAGGGCCATGAGGGCCATGAGGGCCATGAGGGCCATGAGGGCCATGAGGGCCATGAGGGCCATGAGGGCCATGAGGGCCA
>NZ_JBIFFM010000037.1:0-1352 GCF_043556995.1 Sulfitobacter sp. 1A15106
GATTGTGCAACCGGTGGTCTGGAAATTCTCTGACACCATGATCACGCATCCTGGCATTCCCACTTTATGTAGGCCTTGGTGTCGGCGGCCCATTTGTCGTCGATCTCCACCAGCACGGCACTGACCAGGCGCTCGAGGGCGGCCTCGTTGGGAAATACCCGGACCTTAACGGTGCGACGTTTCAACTCTTGCTGCACGCTGCGCTCCATCGGGTTGGAGGTGCGCATGCGGCGACGATGGTGTTTTGGCAAGGTGAAGAAGGTGAGGCCCTCAGGGACATTGTCCTCCAGCCAAGCAGCAAGTTTCGGCGCTGTATCGCGATACTCGGTGACCAATTCGGCCAAGCTGGTTTCGGCCTTGGCGAGGGAGGCCGCGTTCCAGATCTCGCGGAGTTCGGCACCGATGCGCTTGCGAACGGCAAGGTTCGGCGCGTGATGGATGGCGTTTTGGGCGAGGTGAAATTGGCAGCGCTGCCATGTGGCCCCGCCGAAGACCGCCCTGCGCGCGGCCCGCAGTCCGGCATGATCGTCAGATACAATGTATTGGACGCCGCGCAAGCCGCGAGCTTGGAGGCTCTCGAGGAAGGCGCGCCAATGCACCTCGGCTTCCGACAGGGCCACAGAGACGCCGAGCACCCGGCGACGCTCATCTGGGCCTATACCGATTGCCGAGAGCACCGCAGCGTCGCGCACGATCCCGCCATGGCGCATCTTTTCATATCGGGCGTCGAGGATCAGATATTTGATCTCGCCCAGAGGCCGATTGCGCCATGCTGCGAGCTCGTCATCGAGCAGCTTTGCAGCGCGGCTGACCTGACTGGAGGACAGGCTCTCGATCCCGAACTCACGCATCACCGCTTCAGCCTCACGGGTGGAAACGCCCTTCACATACATTTCAGCCACTGCCAGCATCACGGCTCGCACCGAGCGCCGCCCGCGCTCCAGCGATTGCGGGTAGAACGGCTGACCATCATGATCGGCAGTCTTGGGCACCCGCACCGAGACCGTGCCTGCGGGTGTGTCGATGCGCTTTGGCTTGTAGCCATTGGCATACCCCTGCCGTCCGGGCGTGCGCTCATAGCGGCCAGCTCCGAGGAAGCGCTCACGCTCTATCTGCATCGCCAACTCGAACGCTCGCGCGAACACTGTCGCCATGTCGTTGGGGCCGTGCTCGATCAGATGTTCCATGAGGGCCTCAACCGTTGTATCCTGTCGCTCGTCCATTTGTCCGTCTCCATGATGAGTTTGCACTTCCATGGAATACCAGAATGGGCAGCTTCTGCCGGGGCGCGCCCCGGCAGAAGCTCATGGCGCCAGCATCAAATGAATTTCCAGACCTGAAGTTACACCACC
>NZ_JBIFFM010000018.1:0-40820 GCF_043556995.1 Sulfitobacter sp. 1A15106
AACCTGATCCGCCCAATTGCATTGACGCGAAAGAATGCGCTTTTTGCCGGTCACGACGAAGGTGGCCACGCCTGGGGTCGCACCGCATCTCTCATTGCCACGGCGAAGGTCAATGATGTCGAACCGTTCGCATATCTCAAAGCGACGCTTGAAGCGATTGCATCAGGTTATCCTGCCAATCGCATCGATGATCTTCTTCCGTGGAATTTCCAGCCGTCAAGCTGATCCTAAGTGCTGCGTAGCCGCCGCTTACCCACAAACCAACTTTCGACATCTTAAATGGCACTGACCTGACTTCCATACGAGGCGGGAACAGAAAAAGGGCCGCCCTTAGGGGGGCGGCCTGTGCAGGAACAATCGTTAACTGATGGCGACTATTTTTGTGTGACCCGCTTTCGGGGTTTCTTTTGTTCTTCAACCCACCGATCCACTGCGCGGGTGGTGTCGATCCCGCGCCAATGTTCAGAAATAAAAGGATTGAGATCTTCGTCACAGCCCATCCTACCATAATAGGCAGCGGCAAAATGATCGAGATTTATGACGGCTTCACCGTCAAATTTTGCCTCACCGATGGCTTCGATTGTAAGTTCAATGGCCAAACCAAACCTGTAAGCCACGGCATGGAGGAACATCGGCATAAAGTCAGGAACGTCAATCAGGCCCTCATGGGAAAGACCAGCATCCGCGATGAGTTTCCCGAGTGCGGCTCTGAGCGCGGGACCGTCCGAATTTACCGCCAAAGGTAGGATCTCAATTGATCGCAGACGGCGAGTCAACGTAAAGTCGTGATTGATAAACTCGCGCCCCTCGGGCGTCGAAGATAGGATTAGGCAAACAGGCCATGGCGGCTTTTGCATAAGATTTCGAAATCTCTTCGCAAAGCTCGACATAGTCTTCTCGGTGGAGTATCGGCCTGCATCCTGAACTTCGTCAAGATGCACAGCCGCGACACGTCGGTGCTCCAGCTGCGTTGCAAGACAACCGATCAAGTAGTCTTCAGTTCGCGCCCCTTCAGTTGGATAGTCCAATTCTTTGAGAATTATCCGACACGTGTCGCTAATACTCGCTTGCCCAGGGACAATGACACTCACAATCTTATGTCCAAACTTACGGCCACCAGTGGCCATTGCAATCTGTTCATATTCTCCAATTGCTTTGGCCAGAATCTCTGACTTTCCGCTGCCCGCCGGACCTATCAAAGCCACCCCTTTCTGTTCAAATTTACCACGTTTCAGTCGCGCCTCCCTTGCCTCGAGGACGCGAAACACCTCATCGCGGACCGACCGATATGTTTCAGTTTTAAAGAATGTCCGAGAAAGATCCGCTTTCTCGTTTTCCCCAGCGGTGATTGCGGCCATCGCATCGAGTGAGTCCTGACTGATCATGTGTTTTCCCCTTGACCTGATGGCTTCGGCGAACGGCGAAGTGTTTTTGAACGAAAACGGTCCAACGAATCCACGCTGGGTTCGGGGGCGGTGTCAGTAATTTCATCTTCCGCATCCGGGGCACGACCGATTTCAAAACCACTAGAGACTGGGTCGGCGTATTCATCCCGGCCTACGAAAGGCTGTTCATGGGCACCCTTTCCGTATCCAAATTCTCGTTTCATTTGAGCAACCTTTTCGTCGGTATGACCGATGGGCTTTTTACCTTGCGACGTGGCTATGGCAGCGGCCTCGCCCCTCCAAGCGTTGCCTGCATTCGACCTTGCTTCAGCGTGAGCAGCCACATCGTCTGCAGCCTCTGCTTTCCTCCTTGACTGCTCTCCTTTCCACCACGCAAGGGATTTCCCACGCATATCGTCGTCCAGACACGGAACAGAGATCAAATCACCACCGGCCAGAATAGAGATGGCACCAATATCAAGCGGGTCGATCATGATTTCGAGCTTCTGGTTGGCCTCCGTAAACTGATCAGCTCCTGTTGCCATACGCTGATCCCTCACTATTCCATTAGAGTAGGTGAGGTTCATCCAGCGGATACCCGAATCTGAAATCCCTGCGGTTTGGTAGGCTCCACATGCCTCCCGCAATGCTTTTGGCCCGGGCAGTTGAGTGGGGTCGAATTGGGAATTCTTCGACAGTTTCTCCCAAGTGCCTGCCGGTGTCGCAAACGCAAGCCCCCGGTGTGGCGATTTATGATACTCATCAATAAACTGCACAAACAGGCGATGCAGTTCGTCGTCCGTGATGCAGGCCTCTTCGCTCGGCTTGCGATCATTGCGCAAATGAACAGCACCTGCCGTCGCACCATATAGATGCCTGGCCCACTTGAGTTCGAAGGTCAGGAACAGCCTTTCAATGTAACCGCGCAACTCAGGCACGCCGGTCGTGGCGTTCAGCAAAGTTCCACTGAGCCGGCGAACCGCCTCGCCGAACTGAGCCCCTCCGAACGGGTGCCTGCCAAATTCATTGCCAGAATCTGTGGAAACGAGATGCAATGGGGCGCGGAAATTCCATTGCGTGTTATTCAGACCCGCATCCTTCAGCATGTCGGTCTTATCAGCAAAGCACATGCGAAGTGCCTGAAGTGACGCCTCTTGGTTGGGCGCCGTGCAAAAGGCAAAACCCAAGATGGCCCTCGTTGCAATATCGAGGCCCACTACGACCCAGCGCCGAACCCGCTTAACTTTCGATCGCTGTTCGACGGTCATGTTGTTGTATCTTTCGCGGGTTGTATTCAGCGTTATCACATGCACTTTCCAGGCATCGAACTGAACCTGCTCACCGGGAAAGCTGGCGCTCATACCTCTCTCTACTGAACCGAACTTTGCTTTGGCTGCGGCAAGTCCTTTGCGCTGAATGCAAACGGTAAAGGGATCCAAATACATATCGATCCAACGCTCATATTGTCGCGCAGATTTAACTTTGATCAAATTCGGGAAACCCGCAGCTTTGCGTCGCTCGTTTTCCTTCTTGGCTTCTTCGACTGCCTTTGCTGCAACCTCACACTTTGCTACTGGAGCGGCGTCCGCGTATTCGTTGAGGATGCCCAGAATGAAGTGAAAGTCGTTTGCAGCAATGTGGTCGTGATCCACCGGCTTTGAACGGGGCGGAATGAACACCATTGGATTTTGCTGACCTTTACGGAACTTCCGGTAGTAATCGAGCAATGTGGTATTGGCCGGCAATGATTTCATGTCCTGATTGCAGTTCGCTGCCTCGGTGTCGTAGCGAATGCGAGCCTGATATTTCTTATAATCCTCAGCCAGAGCCGTCTTCTTTTGTTCAACCCCTTTGGGGGTCAACGGCATACCTAGCTGGTAATAGTGCTCCATGCGTCTGCAAAGAAACAGAATTCGATCAACTCGGGCGCGCTGTTTCTTTCCTGCTCCAGCAAGATGATTGTCGTCATAAAGGGCTCGGTCCGTTTGACGAGCCAAACTGTAATATCCTTTGTCGACAACAAGTAGTTCACTTTCTAACAGGTGCGGGATTTCGTCCGAACGGAACGTTCTGAAAGTCGCACCTTCGTCCGGATCGCGGACAGAAAACTTGTAATGACTGATCGTGTCGGTTTTCCTATCCCGAAGCGGGATGATCTTCACGATTTCATTTCCCTCGAAGCAAACGCGATCTGCTTTGCTAATAGCTGAAAAATAGTTCATGCTGCCCTCCGGCAGATCAGATTTTCGTCGAAGCGATCAAGTGGATGTTTCCAAAGATCTCCGTCACCGATCAGCCGCACCGCAGCCCGCCAGCCGCGACCCTGCAATTTTGAAGTCTCGACCAGCTGGGCCATCGTAAAGGTTTCTGAAAGGTCTGAAGCCACATCGAGAACAATGCGATCAGCTTCGGGGTCCCATCCGCGACGCGCATGGTGAACGGTGCGCGCGCAATCGCGCCAGACCGGGTGAAAATGATATCGCGACAATACGACAAAGCGCTCTGCGATTTCCGGCGAACACTGCGCGGCGATGTCCGCCACTTCCGCAAGATAGGACGCGCGCTTGGCCTTTTCATCGTATTTTACCGAAACCAGAACTTCATCGTCGTTCGCCAGCAGCACATGTGCGTCAACTTTCGTGTAGGATGGTGAGCCATCCGGCTTTACGAAATCTACGCGTGTGAATTGCTCTTTGAAGTTCAATACATTCGGATGAGCGGCAAGGTTTTGATAGACTGCCGCTTCCTCATAGGAGGCACACCAAAATTCTTGCAAGACAGAGGTGCGATGAAGCCGTGTGACCAGCGACACTTTGCAACTGGCGCTCGATTTTCCAATCTCCATCTTAACGAGATGAGATCTTTGAACCCACAAAGGGTCTTCAGGATCGGCGCGCAAGGGCCTCTCAATCGTGCGCAGAGTGCGCGTTTGCCCTTCTGGGAAAGTGAGTTCCAGATGCTTTGCATCTGTAGGAAAAGACCCCCCACATTCATTCTCAGTTTCCATTACTTTGGTCCATATCTTCCTGCTCCGGTGGCATTGCCCCGGATGATTGGTGTTTGACCGAACTGAGAACTTCGGGTATCCAAGACCCATGCTGCGAAGTCGACTCAGCCGTCGATGACGAACAATGCTCGGGCCCTGCAACGGTCCGAGCGTTTTATCTTAACGCTAGGTCATAATCCCCCCTTTTTCTGCCCATTTGACTTTCAGGTCTGGGCCCTCAAAATCCGACCCAGAATTGCGAATTTTCAGCATCATTTGATCGACTGTGCAGACACGACGATTCGAGTCAACACATTGATTTTTATGGGATTTGCGGAATTTTTGTCGGTGTTTCTTTTTTCCAAAAGACACTTCACTCGCCTGACCTGCCATGATCTCGCTTGTGGCGCCCGAAAAGCCAATTACGCATGCCAAAAGGGCTGCTTGAAGAAAAACAAGCAGCTTGGTCGAGCTAAGCCCGAATACAAATTCCGATAGGGAATAAAATCCCGTCCAGAAACAAAATTGGAAGCGCAATTTGAACACGTGCAAAAGCCCGACGATTGAAAGAGTATCGATGGACCTTTTGCCGTTATGGCCGCACAAGCCTGGCTCAAGGGGTGGGAATATCTGCCACTTTTAAGCGGCCTTCCCAAAATTAACTCGGATGATGTCCTATACCCGCCGGGCTCCAATAGCGTCCCGGTTTCCTAGAGTTGTGCCGTCTCCGATGACAACCTTACTATAGTATCTCTAAATCGCTGTGTCGAATCAGATTCGAATGAATCAACATTTTTTTTCGATTCATTTGGTCGTAGGGCGGCTTCGAAAAATGCTGCAGTGCAGCATCAACGTGGGATGATCGGTCGGAATTGACCGCCCATTTCGACCAGATAGTCGGCGCACTGAAGTGGCATGCCGCGCTGCATTGTGAGGGCAATGAACTATATCTTATTCAGCAGGCGGGGGTCGCAGTAAGACATCGGTATCGAGGTTAAGTGTGCTGCGCCAGAGCGGGGTCTTAAACACCTGATACGCCAGCTTGCCAACCGCGTCTTCGCGGGTTTCAATTAGCAATCCCGCCCATTCGAGTGGCCGCAGCACGCATGATGAGAATGCTGCCATCTCTTGCCATCCCGCGGTATGCCAATCTTTTGGCTCATCATAGAATGTTTCGAACAAGGCAGCTTCGGTCGTGCCGTGATCGGCTTCTACGTTAATCACGTTTATCCAGACGTCCCATTGTCCTAAGGGGCGGCCCTTAAAGCGGGCATAGGAAGCGTGATCGACCCGGAACACAAAGTGTGGGATCAGCTCGGCAAACAGGCGGCCAGGGGCTTGCATGAGCTCTGAGCCGCGCTTGGTTAGCCGGAACTCACCTTTGAAGTGACGCCCCAAGCGCAGAGAAATCAGCAGAAAATGCAACATCTCGAGCGGGGGGAACTCATATTCGTTGATCACCTTGTTATAGCGGAACATCTCTGCTCCGCGTTGGCCCGGCCAATCAAAATTCTCAATAGCCCAATGAACGAACACGCGCTTGAAGGCCTTGTTTTTGGTTAAGCCAATCGAGCCGTGCTTCTGCACATATTCCAGAGTCAAAAGAGCACCACGAAGAAGCGGAGAATGCGCGAGGTCGGGATGGTCATCGATGAGAGTGCGAAATTCGATCATTACAAGATGCTGCCACAGACTGCGCGTCAGTTCCATGACGACCGCTCAGTCTGAATTTGTCGCATGCAGAGTTTCGCGTGCGCAGCGGGTAGCAGATTCGGCAGGCTGCGCTGCAGACCGGCTACATGTAGTTGAGCGGCAGGTCAGGGGACCCTTGCATTCAGCTTTTTCGATCCAGAGTGCTCCTGCCTGCTCGATAGCATGAAGCTGAACTTACTCGTTCACTTGCTAAACACAGACCTTCCAGCACATGGCTCGATATTCTGCGGAACTATCCCGTCTCTCATGCGTATCTATCCTAGGGAGGGCGAATTATGCCGAGTTTTTCCCGCCGAGGATTTTTCAAAGCAAGCGGTAGTGCCGCCGTTGTAAGCGTAATTCCTTTGGATCAAGCCCTTGCGGGGCTTCAGACTGAGCGTCAGCATCAGCCGCCGGGGTGGCGCGAAAATGGTCGTGTCCGATTTCGACAGGACGGCATCCCGAAGGTGACAGGGGGCAAAGTCTTTGCGATCGACATACGAGCGGTTGATATGCCTGACTGGCCTGATGAACAGGCTCACGCGTTCCTCGAATGTTCCCAGTGTTAAGCCACTCAACTAAATACTTGCCTGAGCGTGATATTACGGCTGTGGCGGACTATCTAACAGCGGGTATATCTAAGGCTAAGCCACCGGAGAACAACCTGCAGGCAGTCGAACAATATCCCCTAGGACACCAGCTCTACATAGGTTTATGCGGAGGTTGTCACGGGGCTGAAGGGCAGGGCCAGCCTGCAGGATCCGTGCCGATGATAGGGAACACCACACTGATGCTCGATCAGTCAATTAACCTGCACCGGGTTATCAATGAGGGTATTCCTGCCCGTCAACTGTCCGGTTATTTGCGAATGCAGGAAATGCCGGCCTTCGAGCACCGTCTCTCCTCAGAAGAGCTAGAGGCTCTTAGCAATTATTTGCGCACAAGATGGGGCGGTTCCTCAGAGTGACTGAAACGAAGCTTGGAATGCAGGCCACTGCTTCATAAATCTAGTCGCCGTTGGAAGGAGAGTGAAATGCCAAACGAGCCAACGTGAGGAAAAACTTAACGGAGGTCCAACCCATGTCCGATATACCATCCGCGAAGGGCTTTGATAGCACGCTCGCCCTGTTTCGCAATCCTTACGGGTTCATCTCGAAGACGTGCCGTGATCTCGATGCAGACCTCTTCATAACCCGCATCCTCCTTCAGAGAGCGATTTGCATGACTGGCGCTGCGGCGGCCGAAGCCTTTTACGGAGAAGACCGGCTGACCCGTTCAGACTCGATGCCGGGCCGCATTCAAAAAACACTACTCGGCGAGGGTGGCGTTCAGGGGTTGGATGGCGCGGCCCATCGACGCCGCAAAGAGCTGTTTATGTCGCTCATGGGAACCGAGAGGATCGCCGCTCTCGAGGACATGTCGCTGCACATGCTGGACAGCTATGCGCCTGACTGGCAGGTGAGGAACGAAATCGTGCTCTACGACGAAGTGCGCGAAATGCTTACGAGAGTTGTCTGCGCGTGGGCCGGGGTTCCGCTTCCCGAGACGGAAGTATCGACCCGAACGGCGCAGCTTACCGCGCTTTTTCAGGAAGCCGGGGCGGTTGGCCCGAAACACTGGGCAGCGCGGCGGGCGCGTCACAGCCTAGAAAAATGGGCAGCAGGGTTGATCCAACAAGTTCGCGATGGCGAGCTTCAGCCGACACAGGAAAGCGCCCTTAATGTTATCGCAACATGGGACGATCTAAACGGGAAGCTGCTGACCTCAAAGATTGCCGCAGTGGAGTTGCTGAACGTCTTGCGTCCGACCGTGGCGGTGTCGGTGTTCATCGTTCAAACGGCGCACGCCCTGCACAGGTATCCCGAATGGCAAGAAAAACTGCGAAAAGACGAAGGGTTGCTCGAACCCTTCGTGGAGGAGGTTCGCCGCCTCTACCCATTCTTTCCTGCGGTCGCGGCACGGGTCAAGAGTGCCTTCGAGTGGCGGGGGTATCGCTTTCCGGAAGGGTGCAGGGTTCTGCTCGACCTCTATGGCACGAATACCGATCCGCGTTCATGGGATGCGCCGCTAGAGTTCCTGCCCGACCGGTTCCAAAACTGGGGCGAAAACCCCTTTGACTTCATTCCACAAGGCGGCGGCGACCACTACACGAATCACCGCTGTCCAGGCGAGTGGATCGCGATCAATCAAATGAAAGTATTCTGCAGATATCTCGTAAATGAGATTGATTACGATGTGCCGGATCAAGGTTTGGAGCTGGACTCCAGAGAGCTGCCATCCCTGCCCGAGAACCGGTTCATCATGCGCAATATCAGACGTCGGCAATAGCTTCGGCCTTGTCCGGATGGCCCAACCGCGCTTCTTTGGCCGCGTCAAACGCCAGAGGATAAAGAAACTGGCAGCATTGATGGGAGCAATCGTCGCTTGATCGAGGGCTCGCAGGTTTCGGTCCCGAACAAGGCGATTTCCGGCATCACGTTGGCGCTCCATGAACCCGTCATCAACGCCTTAAAGCATGGTGCGCTTTCGGACCTTGCTGGTAATATAGATGCAAGCTGGCAGAGCACGGCACCTAGGATGCTGGGCCAGCGCTGAAGGAGCAAGGTGGTCCTCTGGTGGCGAGTTCTTAGCATGAAAGGTTCGGCACCCAACTGGTGCGGCCTGGTGCCCTCTTCTACCACATCGAGTGAAGCTGAGCTATTGCCGACATCATGTTGAGAAGCCTCCAGAACCAGAAGTAGAGAAACCCGACAGACCCCAAGCGACTGCAACTACCGCGCCAATGAACCCCAAAAGCATCAGCAAGCCATCGCGATAAAGCAGACCGAGACCGAAGATAGAGATGACGATCATAGGGCCGGACGTGGCGAAGGGAATGAGTTCGAGTGGTGGAACCGTAAGAAGAAGGCCGAGAATTACGACGCAGGCCGCGCGGCGGGCGGTCGGACCTGCAAAACGCGACAAGCGCTCGTGCAGCTTCGCATCGATACGCAGGGACACCGGTTTCAGCCACTCCACTGACTTTATCACTCGCTGGGACTTGAGCCTCCGCCGCCGCAGCCATCCCGGCGCCCAAAAATGTTCATACCCCATGAGAAGGCGAATGGTGATGATCGCGAGCGTAAATGCGAGAAGCGTCGGAAAGCCGGGAATACCACCGATTGGTGTAAGTTCAATCAAGGGTAATACAGCCAAGGCAGGTCCATAACCGCGATGGTCGAGTGCGTCGATGAGCTGGCCGACCTCAACCCGATCTTCTCGCTGCGAAACCTTCTTGAGTTCATCGACAACGTCGGTGAGAGCTCCTTTTTCCTCCCTCATTCTCGGCCTTCCCAAGTTTCAATGTCGTTTGCGGTGATCCGTTCCCGGGTCGTCCATTCCTCCAAAGCTCGGGGTGTATATGACACCGGGCAGGTAATGTTCTCTTCCTCACCTCGTATGAGGGCCGACAGCTTCAGGTGGAATTACAGGAGGCACTTTCTGTGCAAACCACTGTAAAGCAGCCTCGCTGCACTTGAAGCTTCAGGAGCCCCTGTATGAGCGGGGAGCCATGCGGGTTAACATGCAGAGAGTGGCTACATTGAGGCGTCAGTAGCACCGCACTCTTAAGGTGATCCCAGGTTTGCAGAAGTTCTCAGGTTTCAGTCTGCCGAGACTAGGCCAAGGTCCAGTTCCCCCGTATCCGCATTGGTGAACTCGGGCTCGGGTCTGTCCAACGCTTGGTCACCAACATATTGAATACGGTAGATCACCCCACCCGTATCGTCCGAAAGATAGAGCGCACCATCCGGACCCTGGGCCAAACCGGCGAGACGACCCATGTTGCCCCATCCAGTCGGGCTGGCATCGTCTTGCATCAGGAATCCTGCGACGAATGGCTTCATACCGACAGGCTCACCATTCTCGAAGTCCACGCGCATAACCTCATATCCAGAGGGCGGTTGCCGGTTCCACGAGCCGCGAAAGGCCACAAAAGCATCGCCATGATAGTCTTCAGGGAAAGAACCTCCCGTATAAAAGGTCATCTGCATCGGTGCTGCATGCGGTGTATGCAAGCCAATGGGTTCTTCACTACCGTTCGCATATTCACTGAATGAGCTATTTGGCGGTGTGTCCTGCGGGTTGAACCGCGACAGGGCGTAGACATAGGGCCAGCCATAGCGGGCCCCTTGCTCTATTTGGTTGAACTCTTCATGCTGCTCATTGTCACCCAGCCAGTCGATGCCGTGGTCGAACCCGTAGAGCTTCCCCGCAGATGGCTCAAAACCATAGCCAATCGTGTTTCGCAGGCCAGAAGCGAATATCTCGCGAGCCGAGCCGTCCGGGGCCATCGAAACGATGGTCGCGTTCTCTTCATTCGTCTCACCGCAAGCATTGCAGGTTGAGCCGACCGAGACGAACAAGTTTCCGTCCGGTCCCTTCACGATCATCCTGTTCGGGTGCTGTCCGCCTTCGGGGAAGTCATCCGCGATGGTCTCCAACTCGTCGAAGCTCCCGTCGTCTTGCCGTTCAGTGCGAAAGACTTCGTTCACTGTCATCAAATAGACGGTGTCGTCGTCGATCTCGATGCCATGCAGGCCTTCGCGCTCGGCGACGATCTGCCGCTCGTCGGCCGTGCCGTCGCCGTCATAGTCACGTAGCATCAGCACGTTGCCGGGTTCCCGCTGGGTGACATAGACCGCCCCGTCGTCTGCAACGCGCATCATCCGGGGGTTCTCAAGATCACGTGCAAAGACATTTATATCGAATCCGGGGGGAAGCGCCAGCCGCGCCATGCGCTCCTCGCTCCACTCGATCGGGATCGGCTTTATGACGTGGCCTACGATTTCGACGCCCTGCCGGCCTCGATCTTCTTCGGCTGCGGGCTCGCTGCTGCCCGCTCCAGCTTGGGCAAGGGCGAGATGCGGGAATGCTATGGCGAAACATGTGAGGAAGGTGGTCGAGCGCATGGGCGGCCTCCTATTATGACTAATACTCCAACTGCATAAATGCATTCCGGTTCCACAGATAATCCTCAAGCGTTTGCGGCAGGCTTAAAGGACCGCGCTATAAGCCTTATTGCTGGGATCTTCTTGGATCGCTTTAGTCGCCAAATTCGGGCTACGCCTTCTGAGCCGCGGCCTAAAACGACCGTTTGTTAAACGACTTCAAAAACGGCCGTTGGCACAGCCCCCGCGAAAGCACATTTTGCCCTGCATCTCTGTCACTGCCGCACCGCCCGCCAGAAGCCCGGATTGAACCTTCTTAGCCAGCTATCTCGCACCTTCGCGCAAATAGCGTTTCAAAGCCGGTGCCCTCTATGCCCAGTTCCAAACTCTCGGCAAAACAGGAAGCAAAGCTTGTTGCCTTCCGGGTCGCGGACATAGGCCGCATAAAAATCTTCATCGTAGACCAGCCTGTCACCCGGCGCACCTTCATCAGATCCTCCGTGATGGAGAGCGGCTCTCCAAGCTTCATCCACGGCATCCCGCGAACTGCATTGGAAGCTCACCTGGGCGCCATTCCCAGCAGAGGCAGGTTCTCCATTAATTGGGTGGCGGATCGCAAACTGTGGCCACCGGTTCTGTTCCTTCTGCCAAAGGACACCCGCGGGCCCAACCTTGTCGAGTTTCGTGGTGCGATGGAGGCGGGACGTTCTGGGGCTGTGGTTCCAGGCCAACGAGGGTGCCAAATTCTGGGCAAAGGTTCTGAATGATCTACGCCACAGGGGCGTTCAGGACATTCTGATTGCCGTCGTCGACGGCCTCAAAGGCTTCCCCCAGGCCATTGAGGCGGCTTTCCCGGAAGCCCAGGTTCAAACGTGCATCGTTCATTTGCTGCGCCACTCTATGAGCTTTGCCAGCTACAAGGACCGAAAGGCCGTGGCGACAGCCCTGAAGGCGGTCTACACCGCCTTGGACGTCGAAGCAGCAGAGGCTGCGCTGGCCGAGTTCGAAGGGAGTGATCTGGCCAAGCGCTATCCGGCCATTGCACCGAGCTGGCGCCGAGCCTGGAACGAGGTGATCCCGTTTCTCGACTACCCGCCCGAAGTGCGCCGACTGATTTACACGACGAATGCCATAGAAGCCCTGAACTCGAAAATCCGGCGTGCGGTGCGAACCCGCGGCCACTTCCCGAGCGATGAGGCGGCGGCGAAGTTGATCTACTTGGCCCTCAATGCTACTTCCGTCGAGTGGAAGCGATCTGTGCGTGAATGGCACCGCGTTAAAAGCCAACTCGCCATTATGTTCGAAGAACGCTTTCCCATGGCGTAACTAAAGGCGCCAGGGCACAAAATTACGCACACTCCCTCGGCGTGCGGCATTACCCTAGCAAGACGCTTCTTACGACATTCACGCACTTCTGGCGGCCATGGCAGAATACCTTCTAGCTTCGCAGCACAACATGTATTGTCACTCACGTAGGATGCGATAAACTGTTAACCATTCCCAAACCACCTTATAGCTTTAGATATGAATGCTCTAGCAAACCTTGAACAGCATCTGGCAGCTATCGTCAGCGGTTCCGACGATGCGATTATTACTAAAAGCCTCGATGGCGTTATCACAAGCTGGAATCCCGGGGCGGAACGGTTGTTCGGTTATTCTGCTGAAGAAGCTATCGGTCAGCCAATAACGATACTTTTTCCTGCAGAACGCTTAGACGAGGAAGCTGGCTTCATCGCGCGTTTACGCAAGGGAGAGCGAATAGCCCATTTCGAAACAGTTAGAAAACGCAAAGATGGCTCTCTCGTTCCAATCTCACTGACCGTTTCGCCTGTATGTGATCGTGAAGGCAAAGTTGTGGGCGCATCAAAGATCGCTCGGGACATATCGCTGCAACGTAAAGCAGAAGAGCGCCAGCAACTACTTTTGTCGGAGATGCGCCACCGAGTTAGCAATTCTTTCGCAGTGGCTAGTGGACTCCTTTCCATCGCGGCCCGCCACGCCGACAATATCGATGAATTTGTTAGTGATATGCGGCAACGTTTCCAAACCTTAGCTGCAGTCCACTCCCGAGCCGTGGACGAGCCATCCGGCGCGAAGCCAGAAGGCACCAATCTTGTTCATCTTTTCAGTTCAGTTCTGGAGCCTTTTGTAGGAGACATCCCGGCTTTAATGGAAGTCCCTGAGCTGAATGTCGATCCTGCGGCGATTACGCCGCTTTCACTAGTGATTTTTGAGCTCGCAACGAACGCCGTGAAATATGGAGGTCTTTCAGCGGCCGGGGGCGGCATTTCGATCCGAGCTGCGCAGCACGGAAACCGCCTGGTCATTCGCTGGGAGGAATCCTTTATTACCGAAGCCAACTCAGACAAGGTTAGCCACTCGGGATTTGGAACTCGCATGATACAAAGCACGGTCACGTCTTCTCTGAGAGGCACCTTCGCCCGCGAACTACATTCTAAAGGAATGCGAGCGATCCTCGATCTCGACTTGACGGCCGTCACGGGAACCTCATCCAATAGTGTCGGAGATAAGGAAGAGACTTCCTCATGCGCTAAACAAAGCAAAATAGCGGTGAATGCCGAAGGGAGTTCGAAAGATTCCCGGATGAATTCGTAGTGAATGGTGGGGCGGGCTGCCCCTTTCTTAGTGTCCGGGGCTTTGTTGCACCAACCCGATGTTAGGCAGATTTCCCCATTCCCCGGACGGATTTATCCTACGGGCTCGGTGACGGGTATGCCAGGTGCAGTGTAGCTGTTTGCAACGCAGTTTTGTGAGCTCATCAGGGTTGGAACCCCCCGTTGTGTCTAGCATTAGGCTGGAGAAGGCACGTCGCATTCGAACGCTAGATGGCTTAAGCGAGCACGGGGGCACGAACGCGCGACAAGTCCAATCGGCCTCAACACTAGTTTATGGCGGGCTGCGCTAGCCGAGCCACACGAAAGGATACCTGAGTTGGAAACGATGTCGCCTCTCATGCTTGGATTCATTGGCAGTCTCGCTGCTGGAGCCATGACCGCCGTGGGGGCCATTCCGGTGCTGTTTGGAAGCACACCCTCACGCGCTATGCGCGACCTGTCGCTCGGTTTTGCCGCGGGGGTGATGCTCGCCGCTTCTTTCTTTTCGCTCATCATTCCGGCGCTGGATGCGGCGGGGGCGCAGTTTGAAAACGGCGCTGCACCCGCTGCAATCGTTTGTCTCGCGATCCTATTGGGCATGGGTGGCGTGGCGATGATGAACACGCTCCTGCCGCATGAACACTTTAGAACAGGGCGCGAAGGACCAGCAGCGGCGTCGCTCCGCCGGGTTTGGCTTTTCGTCATTGCGATCACGATCCACAATTTTCCGGAGGGATTGGCAGTGGGCGTCGGATTTGGCGCACATGGTTTGGAGGGAGGTCTTCCACTGGCGTTGGGCATCGGCCTACAGAACGCGCCCGAAGGACTAGCCGTCGCAGTCGCGCTTTTGGGTGAAGGCTATCCGAAGGGCCGCGCATGGGGAATTGCCGCATTTACGGGGCTGGTCGAGCCGGTCGGCGGATTGCTTGGCGCGGGCGTTGTTGCACTCTCAGAGCCGTTGCTGCCTTGGGGGCTGGCATTTGCCGCCGGTGCAATGCTGTTCGTCATCAGCCACGAGATTATCCCCGAGACCCATCGTAACAGACATCAGAACAAAGCGACATTGGGCTTAGCGGTCGGGCTGGTTATCATGCTATTTTTGGATGTTTGGCTGGGATAGGGAAAACTTCAAAGCGCACTTGGAGCTACGGTAGCTGTAGGTCTTATGTGCTTATTTGGCGGAAAACCAGAATGGGGGCGGAGATGGCAGACAGCACTAAGGCACAGCAAGAGTAGAGCGTCACGGGCACGGATTGCGCTGCCTGCGCCGCCAAGGTGCGCGGCGCAGTGGAACGCTTGCCGGCGGTCGCGGATATTGAGGGGGCACTGATGTCCGAACTGCGGCTCACGCTGGATGAGGGCGAAACGTCGCATAAGCGCATTGGGAAAGCCGTGCGCGGTATCAGTTTTTGCATTTCTCCGAAGGGGGCGAAGGCAGAGAGGCCGAAGGATGGTATCACCATGCCGCAGGATGCGGTGATCGGTGGGACAATGACCGCACCTCAGCTCATCTCCCCTATCTGTCCGCGGAAGTTTCCACGACCTCGGACAGCAGGTTACCCGACCCATCTTCCCAACCAGTTGCCATGGACCCAGCCTTTGCGGCGGGGATTGCCATAATACACGCCCCACCAATTGCCGTTTCGAACACATGGGCGAACACCGTCGCCGTTATGCAGTTCGTCGATCTTACGGTAATTTGTCCCCGGACCGGTGCGAACAGCCAGAAAGCCATCTCCGTTCGGATCAAGACCTTCCACTCTGGCGCCGAGGCATCCCGCGGCCTGTTCATCTTCCTCAATTAGGAAGTCCATATCCAATTGTTCCGCTGAAAGTGGAGTGTAAGACAGAAAAATTATTATGGCGGCAGCATACTTCATCATCTTAATATCCTCCTATGGAGATTGGGATTATACTACAGTTCCTACCCGTTCCCTACAGCAACGCTGGCAGCCGGAGCTTGGTGGGGGGGGGGAGGTCGCCCGCCCATTCCAAATGGGGGGCAGAGAGGGCGATAAGGGAGCGATAGTAATGAGAAAGGTCATATGGCTGGCTGTAGGTATCGTTGGGTTGGGAGGCGCAATGGCCTCCTGCTCCAATGGCGAACGCCTCCTTTGCCTTAACCCAACCGGTTATTGCGGGGGCAGCAGCACGCCAGACCCCGATCGCATCGGGGGACCTGCTTGGTTTCTCTGGCAATCCACCGCAGAAGAAAGAATGGCCTATTACCGTAAGGAATGCGCGACCAGCAGTCTGCCAATGCCCTCCAATGATGTGACGACATGCGCCCTTGAGCAGATTGAATCCCAAGCCCATTCAAATTGTGTTCAGTATTATCTGCCACCGACCAGACCTAAGGATGCAGCTGAGGAAGCACGGCGAGACAGGCAATTTGAAAGCTGTAAACGGGATGTCTTGGGACAGCACGGGTTATAGAAAGTGATTGCGAACCTCCACGTTGGCGATCCGCGTGGTAGGATTTCGAAAGCGGCGTTTTGCTCGCACTATCTGGGATAGGCTACCAGAAGAGTCAGCTGGGCTAGCTCTACGTCGTCGTCTACGAGTGGGGATTAGGTGGATAGGCGTCTCAAACGAAAATGAGATCACATTCAGCGACAGGTTTGAAACTATCGCCGTGCGTGCCGGAATCCAAACTGCCGCTGCACCATGCATCAAGGTAGCGGCGCACCGACATGAGGCCGTTGAGCCCGCCCTCCAGCATGCTTCTCAGAGGCGAGTTCCCGGTAAAATAAGGACTTTTGTGGATGCCTTTTAACCAAAGCATTCCTTGCGCCTCGTCCTCAAACAAGAAGGTAAGAGCTCTGTAGATTCCGATTATCGCTGAAATGCGTAAAAGTGTATCAAGGGATAGGGCGATGGGCCGGTGATGGTTCGCTTTCATCAACCATCTGTAATAGGTGGACCTGCTCGGTTCGCCTAATATGGTAATACGTTCCGCCACACTTAAGCCAAGTCGATCTGCGATTTTTTGAAAGACCCGAAGGCCCGGGCCGCTTGTTCTTGTGCGGTCATCCCGCGATATCGTGCGAACGTTGGGCGGCAGCGAATCGGCATTTCTATGGAATTCTGTGCTTCGCACTTCGAACCTCCTTCGATCTTTCCTAAATATGGCCTCACAGTGCCATGACCTTACTACGAGACCATAGTTGGGGTAATTT
The DNA here is from genome assembly GCF_043556995.1 of Sulfitobacter sp. 1A15106. Lineage (NCBI taxonomy): Bacteria > Pseudomonadati > Pseudomonadota > Alphaproteobacteria > Rhodobacterales > Roseobacteraceae > Sulfitobacter > Sulfitobacter sp. 1A15106. The sequence continues at coordinate 16,786 of NZ_JBIFFM010000018.1, forward strand.
ATAGCACATGACTGAGGGATACTGTGGAGAGAAATTGGGCTTCTGTTTGTGAAGCAGGTTTGTTGGGACCTCCAACGGTGCCCTTGACTAAGGGCACTAGGTGGAAGTCAAAAAGCTGGTAATGAAAAGTGCGATTGGAGTGCTCTATGCCGAAAGGCTGGTATTTTTTATCGGGATCTGCTCTCTACTGTTCTATAGATGTGATTGGCGAAGGTAGCTCGACATGCCAAAATTGCGGTCGTCGGTTCTTCACGTTTCCCTCTGAAATAGGTTCATGATTAAGATGCACGATACCAACCGTATCCATGATCGCCGCGCTCTCCCCGACGCATTGGGCCAGGCAGAGAGCGAACTGAAGGCAGCCCACCCACAACTCAATTTCCATTTTGTTGGGCAAGCTCATTACGGGGAAACGGGCCTTGCATTCATTGAGGTTGTTGGGGTGGATGATCCGATAGTTTGCGGCCAGATCCGCAAAAAAGCGAATGCTAGGCTCGAACAGCTGGGCTTTCCTATAGACCTGAAGGAGGGCAAGGATGTCTTCCATATTGTGCCTACTCGACAGGCCTGAGTGAGAGAGGAAAGGTTCAGAATGCCGAACTCTATGGGACCAACTCTTGATGATCTGCGCGATGAACAGAGGGCCTTCATTGGCCCTCCGGTGCCGCCAAAAGTTCCTAAACTTACGCCGGCGCATCAGCGCGAGTCAGTATATTCAATGATGGTAGAAAACCTAATGGCCAAAATCGCCGCCGAGAGTGCCGCTTACATTCGAAAATAGGGGTTTTTGCCCAGAGTGTCCGCGCCGTTCATCGAGAAGATAAGTCAGTGCAAAGGTTGAGAGCGTTTTCTACTCAATCCTACCTAGAAAGCAGCGGGCCGGATTTGGTGTGGGGCCAGCAGACCAGACATGCTGTCTCAATGCTGTATCTTCACGCGTCTAGCTGAGCACACTTCTGGTAAGTCGCGCTACGAGATCAAAAGAGTCGATGTTGTGGGCCACAACAAATACTGCCACTGCGCGTGAAGCGAACACTGCAGACTGGTCCCAGTGCCAGTGTTTGGCAGAACCTCGCTCTCAATTCAACTGGTATGCATTGAATATTGAGATAGCAGCCAACCGACTCGCGCGCTGAATGCTAGTTCGTTGCGGTTCACTTTGTCCCCGGGATTGGCCCTTTACTAGTATCAGGCTTAATTTGGGCATACGGTCGTTGCGACTGATCGCGAGCCGATTGTCGTGACGTTGCCTGATTGAACGGAATGCTCATTAAGTAGATCAACCAATTCGTTCCAAAGCCGACATCCAGATTTGGCTTAAATGCCGCACTGCGGCTTCCCGAGATCGGGCATTCACGTATCGTGCAGCATTCTTGATTAGTGAAAGTCAGGTGCGCGGACAAAGCGCCATTTTGCTGCGGCTGCGCAAATGGCTGCTTTAGGCCTGGCGCACCAATAGAACATTGCAGCAGGACACGTCGGTTAATCCGTATAGCTTCGGCAGGCATCGACCCCTACGGCTGTCGAGGCAAGTAGTTGATCTGCGTCGCGGATGAGATCAGCGATCCGCCTGTCCGCAAGGCGATACCGGACGAACCGACCTTCGTTCCTGCGACTGACCAGACCGCAATCCAAAAGGCAGCGCAGATGGTTCGAGACATTGGGCTGACCAAGCCCTGTTTGGGTAACGATTTCCTGCACGCTGCGTTCGTCCGACAGTAGCGCATCGAGGATCGCAAGACGGCTGGGGTCGCCGAGACCCCGGAAGAGCTTTGCCCGCGGCTCAAGGGTGTCAGCTGCCGAAAGATCGTCTTGAATGTTTTGCAATGTCATATCATTATCCACTGATACGTTAGCGGCGACTTCTTTCGCACGCTACCTTCAAGAGGATCGCATATGAGCCGAGCAGATAACACCACGTTGCCTACAACGTCTTTGCCGATCCGGATGCGGGTGCATGGCATGGACTGCGCCAAGGATGCCGCCGAGATCGAACGGGCCGCTCGGTCTGCGGGCGTGGCTGAAGGCGATGTGAAGGTGTCTGCCGCAACCCATGTCATGACATTGCGGATCGCCGAAGACGACTTGCCGAAAGTGCGTCCAGCACTGGACGCAACCGGCTATGGCTTTGAGCTGATCAAGAGCGGGGATACATCGTCCGATCCGGCTTACAAAGACCCGAGCTATCGCCGCGCGCTCTGGATCGTGGTCCTGCTCAATCTCGGCTACGGGGTGATCGAGATGTTCGGCGGGTTCCTGTCCGGATCGCAAGCTTTGAAAGCAGATGCCCTGGATTTTTTGGGCGACGGCGCAATCACCTTTCTGGGCCTGCTCGCTATCGGTTGGAGTCTGACATGGCGGGCGCGGTCGGCGATGATCCAGGGCGTGTTCTTGGGATTTCTGGGGCTTGGCGTTGTCGGCAGCACAATCTGGCGTGTCCTGAATCAGACGACACCAGAGGCCGGGTTAATGGGAGCCTTCGCCGTGGGCGCGCTGATCGTAAACATTCTTGCGGTGCTGCCGCTGCTAAAACACCGCAAGGGCGACGCCAACATGCGGGCCGTATGGCTGTTCTCCCGGAACGACGCCATCGGCAACCTCGCCGTGGTGATCGCTGCCGGACTGGTCGCCTGGCTCGGCAGTGCCTGGCCTGACCTCATCGTTGCTTTCGCCATCGCAGGGCTGTTCCTGCATTCGTCATGGATGATCATCCGGGATGCGCGGAGTGATCTGTCAGAAACCGAGTGATCTGGCGGAAAAGCTGACGTGCGAACCGGAAACCGACATTCGCCACTGCGCAGCGAGTCCGGAACTTTGGGTTCATTCCTGCCATTCGCTGCGATCGCCCAGCCAAACGGCACTAAGGTTTGCAGGTCAAGGTCGCCTCTGCGGGACTTTGCTGCCGTTCGCTGCCGACGCACGGTTTCTATTGCAGTTGGGAATACCTCTTGGAGGAAGAACGGAGAGAGGACGTTCGCTGCTGTGGCGATTTGGCCTTGTTGTCGGGGATAAAGCAGCCATTCAGCATGAGTTGATTATAAGGAAATCATCGACGAAAGAGTGAGCTCTTAACCAGTCGTCAACCAGCTACGGCGGCGGTCACGATAATTTCTACACGCAGGTCGGCATCCGCCAGTTTGGCTTCTCCGCAGGCGCGTGCTGGGGCTGCGCCTGGGGGAACCCATGCGTCCCAGACCTCATTCATCGCATCGAAATTCGCCATATCTGCGAGCCAAATCGTCGCCTGCAACATATGCTCGCGCGAAGAACCCGCTTCGTGCAACAATCTGTCGACGCGACCAAGGCAGTCCTCGGTCTGTTCGACCACTGTGGTTCCGCTGCCGACTTGCCCACAGAGGTAGACAATGCCCCCGTGTTTGACGATTTTGCTCATACGTTGATTGGTGTGGATGCGTTCGATCATGATCATACTCTTTCAGGGGTCGGAAGGGGAGAAGTCGCGGGCTGGGCAGCGGTGTCGCGGCGGGTGAGATGGCGCAGGTAGCGGCGCTCAAACCCCCGGAAGGCCCATGTGATGCACAGGACAATTAGGAAATAGAGCAGGGCTGCGGTGATGAACCCTTCATAAGCGAGGTAATAGCGCCCGTTCAGCCAGCGCCCAACGCCGAGGATGTCTTGTAAGGTGATCGTGCTGGCAATGACCGAGCCGTGCAGCATGAAGATGACTTCGTTGGAATAGGCCGGGATCGCGCGGCGGAAGGCCGAGGGCAAAATGATCCGGCGCAGGCGGCTGCGGTAGGAATGGCCGGTGGCGATGGCCGCCTCGACCTCGCCGGTTGGCGTATCCGCAATGGCACCCCGCAGCAGTTCGGTCGTATAGGCGGCAGTGTTGAGCGTGAAGGCAATGAGCGCGCACCACCAAGCCGAGGACAGGATGGGGTCCCACAGGAAGCTTTCGCGGATCACCTCAAACTGGCCGACACCGTAATAGATCAGATAGGTTTGCACCAAAAGCGGCGTGCCGCGAAAGACATAGGTGTAGCCCTGCACCAAGGGGTTAAAGACCCGGTGTTTCGACGCGCGGGCAATGGCCATGGGGATCGACAGCAAGCCGCCCAACAGCAGCGACAGGAAGGTCAGGTTAAGCGTCACCCAGACGCCATAGAGGAAACGGTCAAAATTCTCAGCGATCAGGGCGATGTCGAGCGGGATATAGGTCAGCAGGTTTTCCATCATCACGCCCTCACTACGCCACGGTTGTAATGACGCTCCACCGCGCGCAACAGCAGGTCGGACACGCCAGTCAGCAGCAGGTAGATGACAAATGCTGCCGCCATGAAGGTAAAGAGCTGTCCCGTCGAACGACCGGCGGTGAAAGCGTTATAGACCAAGTCTTGAAGCCCGATGACCGAGACCAGCGCCGTGGTCTTGAGTTGCACCAGCCAGTTGTTTGTAAAGCCCGGCAAGGCAAAGCGGACCATCTGCGGCCAGATGATATGACGAAAGATCAGCGATTTGCGCATTCCACAGCTGATGCCAGCCTCGATTTGCCCGCGCGGGATGGCCATGATCGCACCGCGAAATGTTTCGGTGAAATAGGCACCAAAGATTACACCGATCGTGCCTGCACCTGCGGCGAACTGGCTGACCTCGACATAGCCCCAGAGGCCCGTAATAGCGCCGATATTATTAAGCGTCACCTGACCGCCAAAGAACACCAGCAGGATCAGCACCAGGTCCGGCACCCCGCGCACGATGGTGGTGTAGGCTCCAGCCAGTCGCTGGGCCAGACGGTTGGCGGAAAGTTTCGCCCAAGCACCGAGCAGGCCAAAGATCAAAGCGATGACCAGCGATGTGAGCGCCAGTTTGATCGTCATGATCGTGCCGTCGATCAATTGGGATTGGTATTCCAAAAGCAGGTTCATCGCGTGTTCCTCAAAGGATCATCAGGGCAGCGCATGGCCGCCCTGATGAATGGTGTAAGGCGGAAACTCACTCGCCCTCGGGACGGCCGCCGTAGATGTCGAAGGGGAAGTATGTGTCGTTGATCTCGGCATAGGTGCCATTCTCGCGGATCGCGGCAATCGCTTTGCTCAAATCTTCGCGCAATTCGTCCTCACCCTTGCGCACCGCGACGCCCACGCCTTCGCCGTAGCATTCAACGTCTGTATGATCGCCGCCGAGGAAGGCATAGTCGGTCCCTGCCTCTGCACTCAGGAAGCTTTCCTGTGCGATCAGGCTGTCAGAAAGCTGCGCGTCCACGCGGCCAAGCGCCAGATCGCGGAACACTTCGTCTTGCGAGCCATAGAGGACGATCTCGGCATCGGGGAACAACTTTTCCGCATAGCACTGATGTGTCGCGCCGCGCTGCACACCGATGCGCTTACCGGCCAGACCTTCGGGCGTGCCTTCGAAGTCGGCGTCCTTGGAGGCCACCAGACGCGCCGGGGTCTTGTAGTATTTGTCAGAGAAATCAATCTGGCGTTTGCGCTCTTCTGTGATCGACATGGAGGCCACGATGGCATCGAACTTGCGAGCTTTTAGCGCCGGGATCATGCCGTCCCATTCTTGCTCGACCAGTTCGCATTCACGTTGCATCTCGACGCAGAGTGCCTTTGCAATGTCGATGTCAAAGCCGACAAGCGTGCCGTCGGATTCCTTGGAGGAGAACGGAGGATAGGCACCTTCGACGCCGATGCGCAGCGTGTCTTGGGCAGCCAGCGGCAGGGCGACGGCGCTCAGCGCAATGGCAGCAACGCTGCTTAGGATGGTTTTACGAAACATAGGTTGGTCCTCTTTGTGGTTGGTCAGTTCATGCGCGATAGAAACGCTTGGAACTCTGGGGTTTGCGGGTTGGAAAACAGCTCTGCGGGCGGGCCTTCTTCACAGACCTCGCCCTGGTGCAGAAATACGGTTCGGGTGGATACATCGCGGGCAAAGCCCATCTCGTGTGTCACGACGAGCATGGTGCGGCCCTCTTCGGCCAGATCGCGCATAACGCTCAACACTTCGCCCACCAATTCAGGGTCCAGCGCCGACGTTGGCTCGTCAAACAGCATCACGTCAGGGTCCATCGCCAGCGCCCGGGCTATTGCCACGCGCTGCTGCTGACCGCCCGACAGATGCGCGGGGTAGTAGTCCGCCCGGTCCGACAAGCCGACCTTCGCGAGCAGTGCTTCGGCCTTTTCGCGGGCTTGCGCCTTGGGGGTTCCCTGAACGTAGAGCGGGCCTTCCATGACGTTTTCCATCACGGTCATATGTGACCAGAGGTTAAACCCCTGAAATACCATCGCCAGACGGGCGCGCATCCCTTCGACCTGTCGCAGGTCTTGCGGCACGATCTCGCCGCGGCGGTTCTGCGTCATCCGCATTTGCTCGCCCGCCAGCCAGACCTCGCCGGAATTCGGCGTCTCCAGCAGGTTGATGCAGCGTAAAAAGGTGCTCTTGCCAGAGCCGGAGGCTCCAAGAATGGCGATTACCTCGCCTTTTTGCGCCTCAAGCGACACGCCTTTGATGACGTCATGCGAGCCGAAACTCTTGTGCAAATCTTTGACTTTCAAGGCTGCGGGGGCGCTCATGCGGGTTCCTCCTGAGGGTGTGAGAGTGCGGCCAGCTCGCCCAAGGCAATCGGCTTGATCGGCGAGCGGGCGCGGGGCAGGTCGATAGGATGGTCGGGCGGGGCGTCGGCGCTGAGCAGGCCGCGCAGTGTGGCGTCGCACATGCGGCCCTGACAGGGGCCCATGCCACAGCGCAGGGATGTTTTGATCTGGCGGTGGCCGTGGGCGCCTTCGCGTATGGCCTGTCGGATGGCCCCGGCAGAGACTTCTTCGCAGCGGCAGACGATGGTGTTGTCTGATGGGGTAAGTATCTCGGTCGGCGGTGGGTATGCGGCATCAAGGAAGGGCCGAATGGCGCGGGCGCGGAACAACGCGGCGCGGGCGCGGGCGGCACGCTGATTGCGGGTGTCGCTGCTCAGGCGGCCTGATTGGAACAGGATACCTAACGCCGCTAATTCACCAGCCGCCGCAGCCGCCTCCGCCCCGATAATCCCAGCACTGTCTCCGGCCACATGCAGACCCGGCTGGTCGGTCGCACCCCAGATATCATGTTTGGGCTGAAAGGCAGCCTGCGCGGCGTTCCAGTGATGCGAGATCCCCGCAGCCCTTGTGATATGGGTGCCGGGGATCACACCCTGATGGGTCAGCAGCAGACCACAGGTAAGGCTTCGATCGCGCCCTTTCGCCCGGAAGGAAAAGTGGATGTCGCCATTCGTTTTAGCGTTCGCTTGGAAGTCCGAGGCGGCGGTGTAGCGCAGCACACCCGCCGCGCGGATCTTGGCGATCAGGCTCAGCCCTTTCAGCAAGGTTGGCAAGCCAAACAGGGCGCGGGGCAAATTAGGTGATGCACCCAGCATCTGCCGATACGTCTGTGTCTCGACCAGCGCCTGTGGGGGGCTTCCGGCGTCAATCATCTGCGCCGCTATCAGATAGAGCAGCGGACCAGACCCTGCGAGCACGGCATCGTTGGGCAGCATCCCCGCTGTCTTCATCAAAATCTGCGCGGCCCCTGCCGGCATTACACCGGGGAGCGTCCAGCCGGGAAATGGCACAGGGCGTTCCTGCGCACCGGTTGCCAGCAGCACATGGGCGGCCGAGGTTGTCTGACTTTTGCCGCCGCGCGACCAAGTTACCTGCGGCCCTTTGTCGAGCCGCCAAACCGTTGCGCCAGATTGAAGAGTGATGCCAGGATGCTCGAGTGCATCGACCAAATCCGCCCCGGCGGAATAGGCTTGGCCAAGAAAGCCGCGCTTGCGCCGGTTCTGAGCCACATTGCGGTAAATCTGACCGCCGGGCTGGGGCTGTTCGTCCAGCATCAACACCTGCAAACCGCCCCGCGCCGCGACGGCTGCGGCCGATATGCCTGCGGGCCCGGCACCAATGATAATCAGATCTACCTTAGTCACCTTAACCTCCGTTCAAATCACGCAGGCCCGTTTGGCGTCGGACGGACATACCCTCGCGCAGAAGGGTCATGCAGGCTTGGGTGTTGGGCGTGCCATCGACCTCGACCAGACAGTCAAAACACACACCCATCATGCAATAGGCCGTGCGCGGTGCGCCCTGTGCAGTCCGCCGCGTCCACGCGCCCGAATGGGCCAGCAACGCCGCTGCGACAGTGACCCCGGCGGGCGCAGTGGCAAGCGCGCCATCCAGCGTAAACTGCACACGATCTCCGGTCTCAGGTAGCGTGCGAAAGCGCGAAGCGACATTCATCGAAAGCCTCCAGATCAGGGGTGGCGGATGTATTCAGGATCCACTTAGCGAGCACGCTGGCGTGTAGTGGGGCAAGCGTGACACCGCTGTGGCAGGTCACCAGAAAGGCGCCGGGATTCGAGCCCGATTTGGCATAGACCGGGTAGCCGTCGGGCGACATGACCCGCAGCGCACCCCACGCCCGGACAACCCGCACATCGGCAAGCGCAGGGAAGACCGTGACCGCACGGTGCGCGAGTTTGGACATGATGGGCAAAGTCTCACGATCATCAAGCCCTGCATTCGCCTTGGTGCCGCCAATCTGCACGCCGCCCTCGTCGACCTGCCGGATGGTGCTGGACAGGAACGGCAGGCGGTCGCCCAGCTTTTCGGTGATCAGCAACTCGCCAAGCTGCGGGCGGACCTGTGTGATGAACCCAAGATCGCGGGCCAGAGTGGCAGCGCCCAGGCCGGCACAGAGCACGACCTGCTCCGTGTAATCGACTTCCCCATTTGCCAACGCGAGCGCAAAGCCACCCCTAAGTTGTGGCCTGATCGCGGCAACGGTGGCTCCCAGCGTCACACGCCCGCCCATCGCCTGAACCGAACACCGCAGGGCGCGAAGAAAGCGGAGCGGGTTTACATGGCCATCGCCGAGCGAGAAACTCGCGCCGACAACATCGGGTCCAATGCCTTCCAACTGACTGCGCAGGTCATCCCCGTAGAGCATTTCATAGCTGGCGCGTCCGCCCAGATGCGCTGCTTGCTGGTCCAACTCGGCCTTGAAGGCGTCCATCTCTGACGGATCGGTAAAGAACTCGTAGCCCCCGGATTGGTCGAGTGCCACGTCAATGCCCGATAGCTCCTTCAACTGCTGCGCAAAGCCGGGCCAAGCGGCCAGCGCATCCATTGTCCAATTGGCGTAAGGGGCGAAATCCCAGCCTTTGCCTTGGCCCCAGATCAGACCAAAGTTCCCCTGTGATGCTCGCGCATCGTTATCCGCCCCGTCCAACACCCGAACACGCTGTCCAGCCATCAGCAGACCGAGCGCTACAGAAAGGCCGACAAGGCCGCCACCGACGATGGTTATTTCAGGTGTGCGTTGATGCATGCGATTCCTCCATCGTTTAGATCGCAGCATTGCCTTCATAAGAATAATCGTAATATTTGCGTAAATCATTCTCTGAGGTTATGAATTGCCATGCTCTCTCGACTCACTCACCGTCAGATCGAAGCCTTCCGCGCTGTGATGGAGACCGGCAAGGTTACCTCCGCAGCTGTCGTCCTGGGAACAACGCAGCCCTCGGTCAGCAAACTAATTGCGGATTTAGAACGCGCGGCTGGCTTCGACATGTTCGAGCGGCAAGGCAGGCAAGTTGTGCCCACTTCTGAGGCGCGCGCGCTTTATGAAGAGGTTGAGCGGGCTTTCGTCGGAATGATGGAAATTTCCCGCGTTATCCGAGACATCCGAGACTTTCGGACTGGCAGCTTGCTGATTGCGGGGATGCCAGCACTGGCTCTGAAACTACTGCCCGATGTAATCGCTGAATTTATCGCAGGCCAACCCGGAATCACTGTATCCTTGCGCACCCGAAGCTCTCAGGCGGTGCTACGTCATCTAAGTTCGCAGCAATTCGATCTTGGCTTTGCTGCTTTGGAAAACGACCATCCCGCTGTCTTGCGCCGCGAGTTGTTCACGGGACCAATGTTGGCCGTGTTACCCCTGTCTCACGAGCTTGGGCGGAAAACAGTGCTCTTGCCGGAAGATTTCGATCAGCGCCCATTCATCGCGCTCGGCGCAGAAATTGGAACCCGCTCCGAAACAGATGCATTTTTACTCGCGGGCGGTGCTCGTCCTCGGATCGTTGCCGAGGCGCAATTGTCTGCGTCGATCTGTGAATTGGTGGCCGCTGGGGCTGGAGTTTCAATAGTAGAGCCTGTGACAGCAACGCATTTTGGCAATCTCGGTAAGATTCTGGTGCGCCCTTTGTCGCCTGTTCAGCCCTTTCGATATGACCTGCTTCTACCAGCCACGCGCCAACCGTCGCGCATAGCGGAGCAGTTTCTAAAATTAGTTGAAGCGCGGTTTGATGCGCTCCTTGGTGTTTAGGGATAGTGTCTCGGGCGAATTTTTTATCTTAACGAACGCGCGGATCGAACGGCAGCTTTAGGAAAGCCATGGTGCGGCAACGAAAGGTCAGACCAAGGCCCGGGTAGGGCCGCCCCCCGAAAAGAATGCGATGCTGCGACTGCGAATAGCTTCAAACCCGGCACTGTCACTAAGGGCTTAAAGCGGCCATGCGGCGTTGCGGCGGAAGGACTGGTCCACCAAGCAGGGAACGATAACGCTATCGGCCCAGAGCGGTCATTCGATCAAGCCGCGACGCATGCCCGGTCCGAATCTCTAAGCAGATCTGCTGGACTTGCGCATCCAGCTGCTACTCGCAGCTCGCCACACCTTTTGCCAAACTCAACCGTGCCAAACTTCCCACCATAATTGTGAGAAACAGCTCCTTGAAATGGCATTGAAGTGTCTCGACTTTTACGATTACCTTAGGTCTGAATAACCAAGGAAAAGATGAGTGTTGAGTGATACTTTACGTCGCGCATTGCTGTCTAAAGGCTATTTCCCAAAAGAATTGCCACCGGTGTTTACAACCGAAGACTTTGGCGAACATTCAGCTGATATCTTGGAAACTTGGGAGGCAGACGAGGTTTTCAAGGTCGACTCGAAGTCGCTCGGGAAGACACCTGAAAAAAAGAAGCGCCGCAACGCTCACACTTACAAACTGAGTAGCGCTGAGGCTGAGGTTCTTTCGAAACCTAAACGAGGGTATGAGCGCAGGAACCTCCACATTACTCACCCGATTCCACAGGCTTTACTGGTCAGCGAAATTTCTAAAAATTGGAAGGCAATTCAGAAATGGCTTTCCAGGCAAGCATTTTCGATTGATGAGATACACATCTCGAAGGACTATGATCGAGCGATCAAAGACATCAATTTTCGAGCACACCGCGAAAAGTCATTCTATCTTGAAGCAATATCAGATTGGCTGGTGAAAACAGACATCACGAGGTTCTACCCTTCAATCTATACGCACTCCATTCCATGGGCAGCCTACGGAAAGGAGCGTGTCAAGAGCTCTATGGACTATTACAAAGGGTCCTTTGCTGACCGTATCGATGTCTTAGTTCGCGCATGCAACAGAAATCAAACGATCGGCATCCCGATTGGGCCGGAAACCTCCAGAATCATCGCTGAAGTTATTTCGTCACGCATAGATATGGACTTTCAAGCCCGCGAACTTGAGCTTCCAGAGCATAGCGTTGATCGCCTTCAGGATGACTGGAATGTCGGAACGAAGACCCTTGAGCAAGCTGAGGATGTGATTACATGCATCAGTTCAATTTATAGGACATATGGGCTTGAGATAAACGGAAGCAAGACTTCTATTGAACACATTATTGCATCCAAACGAAAAACTTGGCTGTCTGAGATCGGTTCTTTTCTATCTCATCACAATGGAGCCTTGCACGGGGCAAGGCTCCGCGAGTTCATCACCATGAGCTTGCGGCTGCAATCTGAACATCAATCTGAACCTGTGGTCAGTTATGCTCTGTCAGTCATTGAACGCGCGGGGATGACGAACCCAGATATCCGTGAGGTCGAGAGCTTTCTTTTGCAGGCAGCCGTCATTGCACCAGGCTCAATGGACAAGGTTTGTCGAATTATTCTCAACATTCAGCACGCAACTGGGGCGATTTCAGCAAAGAGAATTGGGCGGCGTTTTTCACTCTTGGCAGAAAGGAACTTGGAAAAGGGGCATCATTTTGAAGTCATCTGGCTTCTTTATACCCTTCGAGGGTTAAAACGACCACTCGAAGCGAAAAAGCTGTGTGGTCTTTCCGAGTATGCGTCCTCAAGTGCAATTGCCCTTATTTTGCTGGACATGAAGCAATTGGGGATGGGCATTGGCACGCTTCCTAAAGCAGAATGGGAGGGCCAGATCTCGTCACATAGCGTTCTGCAAGATTGGTCATGGCTTCTTGCATATGAAGGGTTCAGGAAGGGCTGGCTGCACGATAGCAAGGGGATTTTGAAAGAGCCCTTCTTTGCAGCCATGGATAAAAGAGACATCGTTTTTTACGACCCAAAGCGAAGCATCGCTACCTCTCGCAGTGTCCTGAAGAAGGCGACGACGCTGAGGAAGCGGCAGTCGCATGAAATGAGAGCGTTTTTTGCGGAGATTCGTGGAGAAGCCTTCGATGAGTATTGATCTGAGGCAGTTTATTGAGAACTGATATGCGATGTCCCTTTTCGGATCGGACACCGAATTACGCATGACCGACGTCAGTGCATGTTGCATCGCATGGCTGCTTCCTGGCTTTCGGGACCAGGACAGGCAACGGTTCGACCCGGCCACTTCTGTCCGACGCAGCGAAGGTCCAGTCGGAGCTTTAAGTTGCTGCATAGCGGCAAAGCTCACTTAAAGAGCTCGGGCAACGCTACCCAGAGTCACCTCCTTTATTAGGAGGCTTAACTGATATCCATCTCGTTCAAAACGTGCGTGAAACTCTTCGGAATTGATAGGGGCGTGAATGATGTCTGAGACCCGAACATCGGCGCCTATTCCGGCCGCAGAAATAGAGGCCGAAATACCTGGTCGGATTGCCCCTGCTGAGCGTGATTTGACAGCGCCGTTCTTATGGGTCATGAAGCCGAGAAACCCCAAGCTAAAGTTGTAGGTCACCTCGACAACTGGTTCAGTGGAATTTTTTGATGCTCTAAGAAAGGCTACAAATTTTATCAGTAAATCTTCAAGGTCGGTTGTAACAAATGCGGTTGCGCCTCGAAGCTCAAGGGCCTGCAATTCCACTACGAACTGATCGACGTGGGATACAAAAACGGAGAGCCATTCTTCATCCTTCCCATGATAGAGATAGTTTTGGAACGCGCCCTTTAGAGCGGCGAGTTCCGCACTCAGGGGGACGTAGACGGTTCCGATCTGTTCCCGCGCATTTTTCAGATAAAAATCTCTTTGCTCATTAAACCTCTCAAGGCGAAGCTTCTTTAGCTCATCATTGAATTTCGATGCTGTATGCCAGCGCGAGACAATTGCGCCAATGCCAGCGCTCAGGATGACCGAAAGAACTCCAATGAGTGCAACGAGGACGGTTGGATCAAGGCTCTCAATCGCATTCATCATAGGTTTATTCCTTCGCCCGAAAACCGAAGTTTGTCGAAACTTAGTGAGAAAGCCAATGTCTGCAAAGCACAAAGAGCTGCTTTGCGATTAGACCGCTGCGGATGATCGCGCACCGCCCTTCGTGTCAAAGTTTGGACCGCTACCCGGGCTGTCGGCTGAATGTCCGCTTCGCCGGTGGGGCCAAGGCGCCTTTGCTCCCGCAGCGAAGGGCCGCTCTCCGCCGGTTCTGTGGAAAAATTAACGTTTGCAAACGCAGAAATAGCTGTTCCAAATCCGGCGCGTGCGCAGTTCCTATAAGGCTTTGCGCGTTTGCTGCGGCGCAGGAAGGTTCTTAGCCAATTTCTGGAGATTTTGGGCGGTTGCGGCGAGCAGGAATTCGTGATTTGCGCCGCATGGCCCACGCAATCGAAGCTGCCCCAAGCCAAGAATACGTTTGAGGTGCGCGAAGAGCCTCTCGACCTTCTTTTGGAGCTTCATCGAGATGCCGTATCGTTTGATCTTGGCGAGGTCGCGCGCAGCTTGTCGGGCGTCTTCGTGCTCCACGCGGGTGATCTTGCGAGCGTCCGCATTTGGGCAGCATCTGGCTTTGGACGGACAGGCCTGACAGACCTCTTTCAGGGCGCAGCACTGGGCTGTGCCTTTACCGCTCGGCCCACGGTTCGGGTCGGATCAGTTGCGGCGGAACTGCTTTAGGGTGTGACCTTCAAGGCAGATGTATTGGTCGTTCTCGGCGTCCCACTCGAAGTTAGCCCGCGTCCGGGTGCCGTCGCTGCGCCCGGACTTGTCGAACACAGGGATGTGGGGCGCGATCTTGCGATCAACCAGCCAGCCCAGCATGGGTCCGGTGCCGTAGGCGGTGTCCGCGATCAGGCGTTCGGGATGCGACTCGGACCTGGCTTTTACCCTATTCAGCATGGTCCTGGTCGATCCGACCTCGGCTTGTCGAATGGATCGCGTGGCTTCGACATCGACAATCACCCGATGATCCGTGTCGATCAGGTAATTGTCGGAATAGCTGAAGAATGCCGGCCCCTTGCGTGCTGCGGTCCACTGGCTGGCCGGGTCCGAATGCGAGGTGAACTTTGGCTGCACCTCGCTGGCCGCACCGAATGCTGCCTCGTCCAGCGTGTCGAGATACTCCCGAACCGCGCGGGGTGCATCCGCCGGGTCGATAGTTGATGCGTCCCATTCCTCTTTGGACGTCGAGTTCTGTTTGTTGGCGTCCGCCTCGATAAGGCTGGCATCCATCCCCATGCGCTGCCCACTAACAAGACCTTCCGCGATGCACCGCGCGACGGTTGTCTCAAACAGGTGTCGCAGAAGTTCGCTTTCGCGGAAGCGACCGAGAAATACAGCAATAACTACCTCCTTCGTTCCGCGTGTGTTCTTCTTGTGGTATAAACTACAATATACTGAATCACCGAACAGAAACCTGAATAACGCAATGAATAAGATTGAAAAACCAGGCAAGGGCACGGGTGTGCGCGAAGGGACACGGCAGAGCGCCGAAGCTGGTCTATCTCTTTTACCGGGAGGCGGAGTTCTTACATCCTTCGCGCGCTGGCTGTTGCCATCCAAGCTGGACAAGCAAAAAGCGGAATGGCTGGACAGGATTACCGAAGCAACCAACCAGCAAGGCGAAGACATTGAGGGACTCTCCGCGCAGACAGATGTCCTAAAGCTGGAGCAAGCGGACCTGGTCGTCCGAGTTGATGATACCAGGGAGCATGTCGACGAACTCGCTCGAAAACTTGAGGCCGGTATTGTTGAAGCTGACCCGTTGGATGGCGAACTTGAAATTTGCCGGGAACTTGTGCTTGCAGAGAAGTATCAAACAGCGTTGGACCTGCTGGAAGAGCGCTTTGATGATCCCAAGCGTTCAAATCAAATCTCCCCGAAGTTGAGGGCCAGGATTCAGGGCCTGCAAGGAATGTGTCTGAAATACCTCGGGCAGTTCGACGCGGCCGCACAGCACTTTCTGGCCGCATTGGCTACCGATCCTGAAAGCCCAAAAGTGCGCGCTAATGCGGTGGTTGGGTATCTCATAAAAGGAGATACAGATGCTGCCGTCGAACTTTTGGATCGATTGATCAAAGATGAGCCAGACATGCCGATGCACTGGGCCAACCTGATCTACACACGGAGCAAGATGGGCGAGGTGGTGGATCTTAAGTCTATCCCGGTCGCCATTCGCCAATCCAAAGATGTCTGTATAGCATTGATCGATGCTAAACGTGAGAACAGCGATCCGACATGGGCCCAGCAAGCTCAGGAAGTCGCGCATCTGCATCCAGAATCGGAGCGGGCGCGGCGTCACGGAGCCGAAGCCGCTCTTGATATGGCAGTTCAGGCGATGGTGAATGACGATGTATCGGTGACAGAAAAGACACGAAGACTGCAAAAGGCCGGCGATGCTGCTTTGGAACTGGAGAGGCAGTGGGCCGAACATCTTTCATCGGAGGCGTCAAAAGCCTTTCCCGACGTAACACTCTTGCAAAACGCACTTGTAGCTCATCGCGTGAACGGAACAAGGGCGGCAGCCTCCGCTTTGGTCCAGGCGCATGTCGATCTGCTTCTCTCAGATGATCGGGCAAGGCAAGCTCTCGGTGCCTTTGCACTGGATACCGGTGATGAAGCTCTGCTGGATCGGGTTCTATCGGATAACTTTTCCGGGTCCGGGATTATTCGGCTCGAGAAGGCGCTGCGGGGTGCGGACTGGGCGGAGGCGCTGGCACTTTGTGAAAAATACCCAGAAGAAATAGAACTTTCCGGTCGAATTGACCCCGCTTTTGCGGCTGATGCGCTGCGCGCAATCCTGTCGGAGGAACCAGACCAAGCGGCTGCTTTCGAAGAGATTTTTACGCGCGAACTGCCGCCGGACCCGGTGAATGAACTTTTTCTGTGCCAGATCGCATCGAAAGCTGGGCTTCCGGACGTGGCGGACGCCGCCTTTGCGCGCGCGACGGCTGCGGAGGTCGGAACAGACGCGGAGCTCCGACGTGCGCTTGCCGGCGAGGCAATGGAAAGAGATATGCCGGAGTTGGTCATCGACCTGCTGGCCCATTTTGTCGATCCCGCGCGCGATGACAGGCTCAGACGGTGGCTGGCAATTGCCTACGCCCGAACCTCCGTCCCGCATGAGGCAGGTATCGCATTCTTTGCGGCAATTCGATCGGTGCCGAACCTTGATGCCGAGCTGAATCGCGCCGGGGGTCATTTTCACCTCAATCGGCGGAGGCCGGCAGAAGCGGTCCCGTGGTTTCGGAGGTCTCTTGAGCACGAACCACACAATGTGCGCACGCAGCTAGCCTATTGGCAGGCTCTGAATCGTGACGGGGCGCATAGACGGGCCAAAGATTTTCTCGCAGGCATCGATCTGCTACTGATCGAGGGGCCGGCAGAAGACCGTATGGCCATGGCGCAGCTTCTTTGGCGCAATGGTCGAGAAGTGGCACTTGAATACGCCTACGAGCTGGCAGCCAGAAACAGAAACGACTTTCAGGTTTGTCTGGGTTACAGCGGTCTGCTTCTCGCTGATGCCTTCGACGGGAAAGCGCCGCAGATCCCCGATATTGATGAGGTGTCTATTGATGCGATGGTGCGTTTGGGGCGGGTGGCACGGGATGACTGGGTGATCGTGATCGACAATAACCAGAGCGATCTGCCTGACCACGTTCAGGTTAACAATGCTATCGTGCAGCAAGCGCTGGGTAAGTCGGCCGGAGAAACGTTCGAGACAACGACGGGGCCAAATTGCTTCTCATGGACCGTCAGAGAGATCAAATCGAAGTATCTGCATCTTTTTCACGAGATCACGCGGACGCTGCAGGATCAGTTTCCGGATAACGGCAGCTTTTACTCGATGACCATTGTCGACGATGACGTGACACCGATCCTTGAAAGCGTCCAGGCGCGGCGAAAGTCAGTCGAGCGTCTGGAGGAGAATTACCGCGAACACCCAATGCCCCTCGGAGCCGTCGCCAAGGCGGGAGGTGGTTCTACCATCGATTTTGCGGTCCATCTCGCGCAAAGTGGCCGACAGGTTTTCAGCGCAACGGGACATGCATCGGATACGGAACGGGAATTCGCGATCGCTCAAAAGTCTTTTGACCGTGTGCTCGTGCTCGATGCGTATACGGCTTGGCTTCTGGATGGGTTGGGCGTTCTGGAGGCTGTAAAGGATGCCTTCCCAAACCTGACTTTGCCGGCATCGGCACTCGATGAATTCGGAGAAATGATTGAAGAAATAGGACGCAATCCGGATGGTCGGAAATCCATGACGGCGCATGATGATGGATATGTGATCCACGAGTCTACGGCTGAAGAGGTAGGGGAGCATGTGTCTTCACTGGAACAGACTAGAAATCGTATTTCCAGAACCTGTCGGGTCGTTGGCATTGAGGTGTCGGCAGATGCCGACGCCAGCTTTCTACGATATTCTGATTTTTTGGGCAGCCAGTTTGATTGCCTCTCAGTCATTCAACGAGAAAATGGTGTCCTCGTGTCGGCCGATTTGCGGCTTCGACAAATTGCTTCCGAAATCTGCAACGAGCAGGCATTCGGCTTGGACGCCTTGTTGCGAGCCATGGCAATTGGAGGCGCGTTAAGCATTGAAAGCTATGCAGATGCGCTCCTGAAACTTTGTAGCCAAGGGCACTCCTATGTGTCGCTCAATGGACAGATTATGCAGAGAATGCTGATGGTTGATGACACAGCTACTCTCGAAAGATTCAAGAACGCCGCTGCGTATTTGGGCACACCCAACGCCGATATCGAAACCCATATTTTGGCAGCAGCAGACTTCATCGGCCGTGCGTTTCGATACTACCGCGGAGGGTTAAAAGCGCAGCGCGCAGCGAGCATCGTGCTTCGCCGAATTCTTCTGCTAGAGGCGGTCGAGTTTTCCTATATTTTGATCAAACTCATTAACATAATCGAGAACCCGCAGGTGACGGACTACGTCAGTAAATGGCTCGAAGGTCATTTCCTTTTAGACGCATTTGAACGTCAAGTAGAAGCTAGAAAGGCTTAAGAATTTGAACGGGCTTTTGACTGATCGGACTTATGAAACCCCTCGACCCAAACCTCGTGAAACCATTGTGTCCTTTCTGTCACGCCTATCAGCGTCAAAGAGTGCGAATGCAAAGGACTTTGCTTATGACATGGGAGGATCATTCAAGCGAGTTCTGAACCTCGACGCAGAAATGCTATCTCTTCTCTGTCGGTGGGGCGAACTTTCCACCGCAGATTTGAACGAACTGCTGTCTTGGACCGGCGAGGGCGTTGGTAATGCCCGTATGCGGTTTCGAGGTGAGATATTTGTTTCGCGGGCGCTTCGTAGCCCAGTGATCCGAGGTTGTCCTGCCTGTCTCAGAGAAGATGTCCAGACCTGCAATTCAAGTCCCTTCGAAGTTATGGCTATGCGGGGCGACTGGCTGCTTAGGGAAGTGGCTGTCTGTATAAAGCACGAACACCTTCTGGTGCCCCTCTGGCGAGCTGACAAGGTTACGGACCGGGACGACATCGGCATGCGGCTGACGGAGACTTTGGACCAAATTTTACAAGGGCGGTTTGACCGACCGAAAGTGAAAGCTTCGCCATACGACATGTGGCTGAATGGGCGACTGGAAGACGGGTCGGATTCTACATGGCTCGCCGATCATTCTCTTTATGCAGCATCGACTTTTTGCCGGCTTCTCGGTGCTGCGATACTGGATCTTACAATAGCCGACATTTCAAATGACACGGACAATTTACGAGCTGCTCAAGCGAAAGGGTTTGAAATTGCAAAACGAGGGCCCGCGCAAATACGTGCTGCGTTAGATACCCTTGTAGATCGGGCGACCGGAGTTCAGGATCGGCCAAAAAAGGCCTTCGGCCAGCTGTTCGTAAAGCTCAGCCAGGATTACCTAGTGGAGGATGACTTCGCGGTATTTCGTCAGCTATTGCGCGATTGCGTCCTCGCAAATTGGCCAATCGGTAGCGGCGAAACTTTGCTTGGTGAGCTTGTTCCTAAACGTCTCCTGCATTCCCTTCAAACAGCAGCAAAAGAATCCGGGGTGGGCTCCAAGATTTTAGATCAATTCCTGACAGAAGCAGGTGCTTTTGAATGCAACGATCAACGGGCGCCAAGTAAAAAGATCTTTGACGCAATGCGGTATGCTGCGCTTCTCGAAGAAATTCCGACATTGGTCGGGCCAATTGAGATGCAAACGGCCATGGGTGCAACTAGGGCAGAGTTCATTGCACTTGAACGGGACGAAATCCTGGCACCCCGGACCCAAGTCCCAACGGTTAGATCACCCTGGAGTTTGCCAGATGGGCGAGCACTGGTTGAGGAACTTCAGTCGTTTGCAAAGAGTGGAGTTGCGGATAATTTACATTGGGAGAGCATCCAGCAGTCCAGCAAACGAACCGGCAAGGCTGTCGGGAAGATTATTTCAGAAATCCGGGGCGGAAAGATTCGCGTCAGACTCAAGAAGAATGTTCTTGGCTATCACGGGATATGGATTCACAAGAGTGATGCGGGTAGCAGCCGCAAGTCGAAGCTCGACATGTCAGGTGAGTTTACTGCGTCTGTTCGTGACACGATTTCAGCCTATGCCTTCGCGCGCTCAATCGGTCTAAGGAACCGGGGACAATTCAGTGAATTCCTTGAAGAAGGACACAGTCCGGCGATCCGAATTCAGAATCCAAGCAATCGAAGGTGTCACCTCAGGTTGACAGAGGACAACATTGCTTCCTTCCACAATAAATACATGACACTGAATACGATGCAGGCTGAACTAGGGTTGCATCGGAACACTATTTCCACACGCTTGAAAGCGATGGATGTGCTTCAGTTCACATCCGGTGGAAAAAGTTTCGGAGCAATCTGGTTACGCCATGAGGTCACATCTTTGTTCGACGATAACCGCTCCTGACGAAAGTTTTCACTGTAAGATACTTAGCCGATGATCATGGCGCTAGTATATCAGTGGTTCGGTATCGGTGCTCTGTGGCAAAACGGTCATTGGCGGCGGTGAGATAACCAGATGCTACATGATAAAGCTCAAAAGCCAACTTTTGTCGAAAAGTCGGTCTTTCGATGTCGAACGACAGGTGTAGGAAAAAGTGGCGCTCCCTGAAGGAACCTACCCCCTGTCGCAGCGTGGCGCAGGCAGGAACAATAGGCCTTTATTTATCAGGCACATCGCGGATAAAACTGTCGCATGTTGGCGCTTGCGGGATCACCGAAGCGCGCCCCAGCTTGGGGGAACAATTGGGGGAACGGAATGCCGCTCACTGCGATGGGTATCAAGAAGGCGCCGGACGGGAAGCACGAGGACGGGAACGGGCTGCGGCTGCTCAAGAAGGGGGAGCGGGGCAGCTGGGTCTACCGCTACTCGATCTGGGGCAAGCGCAAAGAGATGGGGCTGGGCAGCTGGCCAGCCGTGACGCTCGCCGAGGCGCGGAAAATCCGCGACCGATGGGCAGCAGAGCTCCGAGACGGCCGCGACCCCATATCGGTGCGCAGACAGCAAAGGGAAGCCGACGCCCTCGCCGCCCAGCGCGCGGACCCAACATTCGCGCAGATGGTCGATATGGTGTTCGAGGCTCGGAAGGCGACACTGCGCGGCGACGGGAAGCGCGGCAAATGGCGCAGCGCCCTCGACACCCACATCATCCCCAAGATCGGGCGCAAGCCGATATCGCAGATTTCGGTACAGGACGTACAAGGCGCGATGGCGCCAATCTGGCACGCCAAGCCCAGCGTAGCGGTCAAGGCATACCAGAGGACGCGGCTGGTGTTCGCCAAAGCGAAGCTCATGGGACACGACTGCGACCCGTTCACCGTCGACGCCGCGAAGGAAGTGCTGGGCGCGGTCGAGTACATCCCGACGCCCATCCCGGCAACACCGTGGCAGGAAATCCCGGCGCTCTACGCCCAGCTGGCCGAGACGAAAAGCGATGTGGCGCAATGCCTGCGCTGGATCATTCTCACGATGGTCAGATCGGACGCGGCTCGCGGGGCGCAGCTGGACGAAATCGAGGACAGCGTCTGGACCGTCCCGGCCGAGCGGGTCAAAGGACTGCGAAACAAGACGGACGACTTCCGCGTCCCAGTGACGGACGAGCTCCAGCGGATTGCAGACGAGCAGGCACAGATCCACAGCGGCTTGATGTTCACCGGCTTAAGAGGGCGCCCGGTGACGAGCCGCGGGCTGGAAAAGCACCTCGACAGTATCGGCGAGGCGGGTCGGCCCCACGGGTTCAGGACCAGCTTTCGCACATGGGTACAGGACACCGACGCCTGCTCATTCGAGGTAGCGGAGACGATCCTCGGCCACGCGATCAATACCAAGGTCCAGCGCGCCTACGCGCGATCCGACCTACTGGATCGGCGACGGATCGTGATGGAGGCGTGGGCGCGGTTTGTTACGGGGCAGGGGGCAGCGACGGTCACGCGCCTGCGCAAGTAGCCCAGCGCCCGACCGGATCGGCGCCGGCATGACCGAAGCCGAGAGAGAACTGCGCGACAAGATCGCAACCGAAATAGCCGAGTGCTACGGGAGCCTTGGCCCATACGGTATGGTGCAGCAGCTGGTCCGGACGGGCGAGCCGCCGCCCAAGGTCACGCTGAAGAAGCGCAAGTGACACGCCCCCTTTGTTTTGGCCGCTGGGTCAGCCCCGCCCGAGGAATGTGGCGCATTCGGTAGCGCGTCCGACTGTTCGGGGTTTCCTACAGCAAAACACGGTTAAGGCGGGGCTGGCCGAGCGGTCTCCTATTCAGACTGCATTGCGAGGCTGGCAACCGTAGTCGGGCCTTTCTAGGGGCGGCAGGTCTACGCGGGTTTCCCCCTGCCTTTAACCGACTTGCACAGTGCGGTTGCGACGTTGTGCTGCGCCGCGCCCCGTTCACCTGCCAGCCTCGCAATGCAGTCTCCTATGTGGACAGCACATGCGGGGGAACCCACACGCGATTAGGGCCGAAACCCTCGGTCAGAAATTCAGTCTCAGGCCACTCGGAGACGGTCAAGTCGCCGCCTTCGGTGTAGCGGGTGAACACCTTGCCACAGGTGACGTCCACCACTTCGTAGACCTCAAGGTCTGCGCGCGACGTGGTGTAGAGGTCGCCCGCCTTGGGCTTCCATTCGAGGCCCTGATAGAAGCGCGCGGCAAGCGCCTCTAGCTTCTGCGTCTCGGTCAATTTCATGCCATCGCTCCTGTTTAGACCCTGCCGCGCGAGCGCGCAGCGTTGAAGTTATTACGGCGCCGGGCGAACTCGGTCTCAACCTCGGCAGTATCCGCGCCCGGCTCGATCACAAATAAATCGCCATTCACCGCAACCGTCACGCCCGCCTCGGCCATCTGCGAAAGAAACCACTTCGCGTCCTGCGGTGACACCCCGAGGCACATCGGATCGGCCACGCATACACGGTCCCCGCGCAGCACTGCGCCAATCAGGTCATTCCGCCCCGCAAGTTGCGTTTGGCCCGCCGTGGCGTGGCGCTTTGCCCGGTCCAGCTTGTCGCGCCAGACCGTGCCGAACTCGGACACATCAGCGCCGAGCGCCGAAAGCGCGGTGCGTTGCTGCGCCAGTTTCGGGCGCCCCGGCATCTCCAGAATATAGCCCCAGATCGTCACTTTATTGCCGCCTCGCTTGCTTGGTTCTTGCCCGTCACTATATTGCGGGGTAATTTAGTGCACAAGGGCGCATTCGCGCGCCGCAGTCCAAACAGCCCGGAGGCACCCATGGGGTACACATTTACCATCGGCAACGCGAAGCCGAAGCACCACAAGGACGACTTCCCATACCTGAGCGCAGAGTGGGCCGTCGAAGGCATGACGCACCCGGACGCGCCGACATTTCCGAACGATGAGATGACGGGCAACAGCAATCAGCGTAGCCCCAGCTATTCGGTTTGGAGCCAATTCTGCCGAGAGGTCGGCCTGTCGAGCATCTTCTATGATGAGAGGGGGCATCTGCTCGGAAGTCACCCCGGCTGCTACGGGCTGACGCCGGAAATGGTAGCCGAGGTTTCAACGGCACTCGCGCGCTGGAAGGCGAAGGCGACACTGCCCCCCGGATTTGAGGGATGGAATTATGAAGGCCCGCCAAGGTACGACTACCAACTCGCGCGCCTGACGTGGCTCGACTGGTGGTGTCGGTGGGCCATTGAGAACTGCGAAACCCCCGCAATCGCCAATTACTGACCCCTGTCCACCTAACCCCAGAGGCCGAAATGATTTCAAATATCAGCGAGAAGATAGGGCCAGCGCGCAAGCCGCACCGCTGCGAAGAATGCGGGCGAACGATCCCGAAGGGCGAGGTTTACCTGCGCCAAGTCAACGCGGATGGATCGCAGGTTTGGACGTTTAAGGCTCATACAGATTGCGCCGCTTTGGGCGTTGCCTACCGGACAAAACACAGGCTTTGGGACGAATACGATTGGCTTCCGATGTATGAACTCGCAGACGGTGACCATCTCTTAGGCCAGTGGCGAGGACACTACCCTCACGCCGTTTGCCGCCTCGAATTTAACCAATCCTAAAACCCCCCGGAGGCAACATGACCGACGAACCTACCATCATTAAGCGGCGCATTGAGGCTTGCGCGATGCAGGCGCAGATG
>NZ_JBIFFM010000019.1:0-29102 GCF_043556995.1 Sulfitobacter sp. 1A15106
AGCAAAGCCAGCCCATGCTGCGCTGTTACCTGAGGGGCAAGCCGGGTGGCCGTCTGCCGCGTGTCGGCGCGATTGAGCACCATCGCGGCTTCCAGATCCTTGCCTGCCTGTGCTGCGCTCCGGATGCCGCGCACAAGCCGTTTAGCGGCCCGTGCTGACATTGCGTCCGGCGTGACCGGAACGAGCACAAAATCCGAAGCTCGGATGAGAGCTTGTTGCAAACGACCAGCAGCTGGGGGTCCGTCAAGGATGACGTGGTCATAGTTGGCCGCCTTCCTCATTGTTCGACCAATGCGCTTCTCGATTTGAGCTGCAGCCGCAGCTTCAATAGCACCTTCATCGAAGTCTTCGCCGCGCTCGTCGGCTTCTTCGATTAGGTGATCGTGCTCGGTTGAAGCGTCGAGATCGTATGGCAACTCATGACTGAGCGAGATACGCCGGCACCGGTCCGAAGCTGATGCTTGCGGATCAGCGTCGATTAATAGAACGCGCCTCCCGGCGAGACCGAGGTGTTCAGCAAGCGCGAGTGATAATGTCGTTTTGCCCACGCCGCCTTTTGAATTAACGCACGATAGGATCATAGGATGCCCTCCATTGGACCATTTTGCAGGTTAAATTGTTAATACTCAAGCAAAGTTTATAACAATCAGGCAAAAAAGTTTTCAAAATAGACAAATTTATAGCTTTATTGCAATGCAAAAAGTTTTCTTTCTAACTGAAAAACTAACTATCACGTTATATTGTTAGTTTGTTAGCATTTATTATAGCTATTGTAGGGTCGGCCTTCTTGGGTGCGCAGATTCCTCAAAACTTGAGCCAGGCAACGATGGCAGTGTCGGGCATCGCTACCTTCTCGATGCGGGAGAATCTTCGATTTGGGAGAAACGCCCGTGCCAGTGCTCTCCCATGAAGTGCGGGTTCCGTGCGGGTTACTCGCGGGTTAGCATCGAACTCGTAGCCTGCATGCGGGGAATGTGCGGTTTCAATTCGTAACGCCGGGCCAAGGAGATATGGGATGATCAAGTCATCGAAAACAAACGCAAAAAAGGGGCGTTCCATGATACTTGATGACAAGAAAATTTACGAACTCCGGGAGAAACATGCGCTGACGCAGGGCATGCTGGCCGAAGCTGCCGGTGTAGGTCTCCGCACGGTCGAGAAGGCCGAAAGCGGGAAAGAAGGGGTGGGATTTGGCTCTGTAAGCCTGATCGCCAAGGCTCTGGGGGTTACACCGGCAGACCTTCGGCCCGATACGCAGCCCGGGAACCAGCCGGTCGATAACAGTATCGGTCGCACCCCGCACCCCTCTCCCCAGGACGCGCAGAACCTGCGTCAGGTGATCGCGCGCGGGAACCGGGGTGATGCTTTAACAGCCATGGCCGCGGCAGACGGTAATCAGATGCACACTCAGGGTTGGGAAGACGGATACAACTACCCTCTCGATAAGCTCGACTACGGGATGTTGCGGCAGATTGCCGATGGCACCAGAGCCAGCGTCGAGGACGCCGATCCGGAAACCACTATCAAGGCTTTCGACCGCCTCAACAGGGGGCCATCGGCCTTCCGCTTGCAGCACCCCGGCAACCTCGATTACAAGATCGGGTTTTTGGACGGCTTGCTGGCGATCCAGAAGGGGTTCGATCCGCAGACTCGGAAGGTCGGTCCCCCTAAGCGCCTCTTCGGCGGGGAGGCATAACGATGGCTAAGCTCCCCGACCCCCGCATTGAAGCTTGCTCCAAAGCACGTTTGATCGAAACCCGCGCGCATGCGTTGGCAGGTTTTGCGCGTCGCCTCTCGGAAACCTCTGACCCCACCAGCGTCGAGCCGGAGGAGTGGGCCAGCTACTCGCAGTCGCTGGAGGTCCTGCTCAAAGAGCTGGCGGATGACGTCGAGATTGTTGTCAGCAAGGCGCAACACGCCATGTAGAGAACGATGACAGGCAGGCTCTGAGCCTGCCTGTCACAATTCATCCTCGTCGTCGAACAGGCTCGCCATGATGTCTTGGCCCTCAAGGACGGTCGCGCGCTGCAAGTCTTCGGACTCGTATTTGCGGGCGGCCGGGCTGCCGGGCTTGTGACCATTGAGGATGTTGGCGAGTAGCACCCCCGCTGCCCCCGGCTCGTCCCGGATCAGGGTGCGGGCAATATGGCCGCCGGTCCCGGCGATGATTTTCCACATTCGGGAATACCAGGCATAGACGGCAGGGGTGCCATCGTATTGCACGTAGAGTGGGCGCTTTTCTGCAACGACCTTGGCGCGCAACTGGCCGAGATAGCGCGGGTCATCATCCTGCAGAATTATCGCGTCGATGAACTTGTTCCACCAGAGCAGGAGCGGGATGTCGATATCGGCGCCGGTGTTGCCTGCGGTCTTCTGGGGCTTGTAGATGAACCGGTATCCGTTGCGCGCCGGCTCGAAGATGATCCCGGCCCCGAAGATGTGATGAGCCTGAACGTCGCCCGGGCGCGCGGGCACGGCGCAGCCCAGGGCGATGGCGGCGGCACGGTTGCGCAGCGCGTGGCGCATCTGGGGCAGCTTGAGGCTCTCGGCCTGCGCGAGCATTTTTTCGGCCTTCCTGAGCAGCTCCGGGCGTGTCCCGGCCTCCTTGGCCTTGGCGAGCTTTTGCGCAGCCTGCTGCCGCTCTTTGCCGTCCAGGTGCTTGTAGGTCACGCCGAGCTTGTCGCAGACGTCTTCGGGCAGGCCGTGAGCCCACGCGAAGCGCCGCAACTCCTCCCAGGTGGATCTCAGGTAGGCCCAACGGGGCTCGTCGACGTCGTCGTTGAGGCCTTTCTTCTTGGCCTGTTCTTGTTGGCGCGTGATGGAGCGGGCACGCATGTCGGCATAGAGCGCGCGCAGTGCATCCGTGTTCGCCAGATCGGCAGGTTGGCCAGCCCGCCGGGCCGACCAAACAAACATGCCAAGCCTTGCACTCATGCGATCCAGAATGTCGGGGGCGTATTCGCCCTCGATCTCCAGCCGCCGCAGGGTCTTTCGCCAATCCATCGGGAGGTCTTCGACCGGGACCGAGACGGTGCGCTGGTATGTAGACCGCGTGGGCCCTTTGGGGATGCCTTGGAAATTCACCCGGTGATCCACCGCAGCCTGAACGGCCGCGATCTCGATCAGAAAATCTTTACCAAGGCCAAGGTGACGCAGCGCCCCACGCAGCTCCTGTAGCTCCTTCGGTGCCTGAGCACGCAGGCGGGCAAAGGCCCGGATGTCGGCCTCGCCGGGATCACCGACGCCGTGCTCAGTGCAGAACGACATGAAGGCGTCCAGCGCGCAGAGTTCTCCGTCGGACATGGCATCCAGTGCCGGGTGATCGCGCAGCGGCGCCATGTGCGGGGCCCGCAGAAGACGGTGACGCGGAATCATTGATCAGCCTCCATAGCGGCAAGGGTCTTGGCCTGGCTCTCGAGGATCATCTCTTGTTTGTTGATCCAGGCGTAGTTGCGCCCGCAGACCCCCGGCGTGTTGCCCAGCATCTGTGCCGCGTGGGGCAGGTTGCTCCAGCTGGCTTTGAGCAGCAGGCTCGCATAGCCATGGCGCCACTGGTGGAAGGTCATTGGCAGCTTGGCGGCCGAGGCCGCACGCTGAAACCAGCCATCGAATGTTTTTTGTCCGAGCCCTTCGCCGACCGCCTCGATCGCGGGGAAGAGGTAGATGCTCTTGTTGTGGTGCGGAAACAGCGGCCGGATCACTTTGAGATACCAGTCCAACACCTTGGGGCCGCCCATTCTGGCCTGAAGGGGCGTTTCTGGTTCTTCCTTCCCCGACTTGGTCTCATCCGCAAAGAGAACAAAGCTGTATTGCGAACGACCCTTCTTGGGCATGAAGAAGTTCCGCCGCGCCCCATGCAGGCGCAGGTCCAGCACATTGCCTTTGCGGATTGGGCGGCCTGCAAGCTCGATTGCGCAGGCCGCGGCGCAGGTGCCGAGCTGACGCACCTGGATGATTTCGTCCTTGGTGAGCGCGCGGCCTTCCGACCGGGCGGACTCGAGGATCTCGTTGGTCGCCTCCATCATGGTCAGGTGCATCCGGCGAAAACGGTTTCGCTGGGTTTTGTCCGTGACCAGCGCTTCGCACCAGGCCTGGTTTTTCGCGGTCATGCCCTGAGCGAGCTCGCGGCCTTCTTTCAAGAACTTGGTTTTCTTGACCGCCCGGTGCGTTTTTGCGGTGATGAGCGTGGGCGCGTCCGGATCAATCTGCTCCCCGAACTCATCCACTTCGGGATTGCTGTCCCAGAGCACCCGCAGAATATCGGTATAGTAGTTGTAGGCACTGGCCTGGGAAATTGTATTCGGAAGGTGATCAACCTCCTTGGTGCGCCGGATAGTAGCAAAAAGATGTTCGCGCGCGAAGAGGCCGGCCACGTCATTGACCGTTTCGAGATCGGTGATGGGGATGTAGTTCATGGCAGGTTCGGCCAAACAGTCCGGAAGTGCCCGCACATGGTGGCGCAGAGCAGACAGCCACCTCTCTTGCGTTTTCTCAGAGACGCCATCCGCGTCCTTGCCCATAACCTCGTCGTATTCGCTGGCGGCCCGTTTGACCATCTGCACCAGATAGGCATCGATATGCGGGGGCAGGGCCGCGTGCTCGCGCCGGGTCGGGAAGATCGGCACCGGTTCGGTCGGCAACACAGCGGCGATCTCGGGAATGTAAGCGTGTCCTTTTAGGAATTTCTGCGCCCGGCGCACGATTTGGAGGTCGCCAGGGGCTGCGAAGGCCTCTTCGAGCTGGTCGAGGACACCGGCATTGGCCAACTGCCAGGGCTCGATCCCGGCGCGGCGCGCGATGTCTGAGAGATTGGTGACCGGTCCGGCGGAAGCGGGATGCACCACGCCGCCATTGGTGCTGTGCAGCTCGATCGCAGCTTGGAGTTCGGTCCAGCCATCCTGCCGCGCCCGGAGCGCGGCCTTCTCGGCTGCGGCGCCGGTGGCAACCTCGATGGCCCGACGGCATTGCCGGCGCCATTTCTTGTAGGTCTCCACATCTTGGGGAAGATCAGGCCGAGGATGCACATCCTTCTTCACCTTCGGGAAGTGGGCGTCAAACTCGGCCAAGAGATCGCCGCTGGTGAAGATCGTCGCGAGCGGTGCGCCGCCGCAGTGGCTTTGGAGCCTGGTGAGATATTGCATCCGCCAGCCCTCGGGGTTGTTCTTCTTCGGATTGGAGGGGTCCAGCGCCTGAGCTGCGAAAAAGTCCCAGACGTCTTGCATGTCGCGGATCTGAGTGGGGGGCTGCAGGGGGGTGGTGGCGATGAAGGGGAAGGCTGTCATTTCTGTTTCCTTGCTGTTTTTGGGTTCCGGTTATGTCGGGCGGGTCGGTTTAGGCCGGTTTTTTCCGGTTAAGTCGCAAAAAAGGTCGAACAGTCATTCGTTTCCCAGATCCGGAAAGGAATGACTGTTCGACCTTTTTCCGGCTATGTCGGGCCATTCCGGTTAGAGGCGCCAAAGGCGCCGAAAATGGCCTTTTTGATTGGGTCGGGAGATCTCAGGGTCTCTGGCTCCTGCACGGGCTCGGGCGCGTCCAGCACTTCGGGACTCGCGGCCTCGGGGCGCTGTGCCGCCGTCACCCAGCTGGGTATTGGCGGAAGCTCCAAGCGGATTTCCTCGACGACCCAAAGACGGACCTCGAGCGCCCGGAAGTGGCGGGTGCGCGGTCCCATGTCGATCATCGGGTAGGGCAGGGTAGCCCGGCCTTGGCGCAAGGCCTTCGATAGGGTGTCGGGTTTCCGGCCTCGGTGTTCGGCCATGGCGGCAAAGTCGAGTAGCGGCTTGCGGAGTTCGACTTCGAGGTCCTCGATCCCGTCCAGGATGATCGAGCCCGGATACATGGCCTTCAGATTGACCAAGTGCTGAGCGAGATGGATGCCCTCTGTCTTGTGAATGGCGCGCCAGATCCTGACCCAGGGATAGAGCTCGTCCTGCTTTTCGAGGCCGAAGTCGCGGGCGATCCGGGGCGCGTGCTTGGGATCGACCTGTAGATGCCAGGCCAGCTGCTCGGTGTTCAGTGGATCGCCGCTTTTCAGGGCGGCATTCAGGTCTGCAATCTTCTCGGGCGTCATAGTCATCTCCTGGCTAAGCAGGAGATGAGTCTCAGAGGCGAACTTGAGAAAGATTTAGGTTTGATAGCCGGAAACCTGCGTCATTGCCGGTTGCATCACCCGCCTGACGTCATCGTGCCGCCACGGTCTGAGCCCGGCGGATTGATCGAGGTATTTGTCTCAGGAGAACCGAAGAAAATGAATAGCCTGTCGCGATCCGGGTGATAAAAGAAATCAAGACAACCCACGGATGAAAATGGCGCAGATACGAAAACTCGAAGTTCTGAATTTCAGATGCATCAGAAGCCTTGCCTGGTTCCCAACGCAGGGCATCAACTGCTTGGTTGGCCCTGGCGACAGCGGCAAGTCGACCATCCTCGACGCTATTGATCTTTGCATGGGGGCCCGGCGCACGATCCCGTTCACCGACGCGGACTTCACAGATTTCGCCGTCGATGCGCCGATCGAGATAACCATCACGCTCGGCGCATTGTCCGACCGATTGAAGACCCTCGACGCTTACGGCCTCTTTCTGCGAGGTTTCGATGCCGCAAGCGGAGAGATAGATGACGAGCCGCAGGCCGGTCTCGAAACAGTTTTGTGCCTTAGGTTGACGGTGGGTGCGGATCTCGAGCCGGTATGGACACTGGTCTCCGATCGCGCGGCTGCGCTCGGGAGCGAGCGTTATCTCGCTTGGTCTGACCGGCAGGACATCGCCCCGACGCGTATCGGCTCCTATTCAGATATGAACCTTTCATGGAAGCGCGGCTCCGTCCTGAACAAGCTATCCAATGAGAAGGCCGACGCATCCGCGATCCTGCTCGCTGCCGCGCGTGACGCCCGGGCACGATTCGGCGACACGGCGGACGAGCAGCTGGCGGAAGGGCTGGCAAAGGTGAAGGAAGTCGCGGACGGGTTGGGCATTGGAGACGGGAACGATCTCCACGCCGAACTGGATGCCCACTCAGTGTCCGTATCGGCCGGCACGATCTCCCTCCACAATGCGGACGGCATCCCGCTGAAGAGAATGGGTATCGGATCAATGCGCCTTCTGATCGCCGGTTTGCAGAAGGAGGCTGCGGCGGGATCGGCGATAGTGCTGGTCGACGAGGTGGAGCACGGGCTCGAGCCGCACCGGATCATCCAGTTCCTGAACGCGCTCGGCGCGAAGGACTCTGAACCTTCCCTCCAAGTATTCATGACCAGTCATTCGCCGGTGGTCGTTCGGGAACTCGGGCTGACACCTCTGACAATCGCGCGGCGGGGCGGTCACGGTCCAGACCTGAAACGAGCTGGGGACCATCTTGAGTTGCAGGGAACGGCACGGCTCTTCCCTGAGGCATTTCTCGCCAAATCTATCTTGGTCTGCGAAGGCGCAACAGAGGTCGGGTTTGTTCGGGGGATCGACCAGTGGTGCAATGACCAAGGAAAGCGCACGTTGCACGCAGCTGGGGCATGCCTTGTCGATGGAGGTGGCGGTGGCGATCAGATGCTCAGCCGAGCGCAGGCTTTCTGCACCCTCGGTTACCGATCTGCCCTTTTCCGGGACGACGACAAGCGCCCACCTGAAGCGAGGGAAATCGACTTCCAACTGGACGGGGGCTGCGTCTTTACTTGGCGGGATGGCAAGAAGATCGAGGTAGAAATATTCGACTCCATTCCACCGGAGACGGTGGGACCGCTTCTGGAAATCGCATTGGAAGAGCGAGAGGAACAGTCGATCAACGATCAGCTGAAAACGGTCTCCGAAAACAAGGTTACCTTGGCCACTATTCGCGTCGAAGTTGCGGCAGGCGAACTCAGTCATGCCTCTCGTCGCGCGCTCGGGGAAGCGTCCGGGAAGGGTTGGTTCAAGAACATCTCGACCATGGAGCGCGTCGCGCGGGATGTCATTGCCCCAAGAGCCAAGAAGTTGGACAGGGAATTTCTCGAGACGATCAACGCCATTCGAAAATGGTGCTTGAATGCCAGATGACTTCGACCTTCTTCAGGTCGCCAAGGGTGCGGTAGAGGCACCCGCAGGCTGCGGAAAGACCGAGCTGATTGTCTCTGCCCTGCGCCGCCATTCCGAAACGAAACCCGTCCTTGTCCTGACACACACGAACGCGGGCGTCGCCGCGCTCCGGCATCGGTTGTCGCGACATCGGGTGCCACAAGGTCGTTACCGGCTATCGACGATCGACGGCTGGGCTCTTCGCATTCTGAAGACCTTTCCTGCGCGATCCGGGATCGCTCCCGCTCACCTCGACCTCGAGGATGCCAGACGGGACTACCCGGCCATCAAGGAGGCAATCTCGCGTTTTCTCGCCGGTCGGCATATCGACGAGGTGCTTTTCGCAAGCTACAGCCGGGTCATCGTCGACGAGTATCAGGACTGCGATCAAGATCAGCATGCCGTCGTCTGTCATCTCGCGACCATGCTGCCGACAGTCGTCCTCGGCGATCCGATGCAGGAAATCTTTAACTGGCGAGGCCACCACCCAGATTGGGATGCCGATGTGGTCGGGAGCTTTCCATTGGTCGCGGAACTGAACCGACCCTGGCGATGGGAAAATGCCGGCGCCCATGAACTCGGGGCTTGGCTGCTCGAGGCGCGTCGCACATTGAAGGCCGGTGGCCAGATCGATCTGCGAACGGCACCTTCCGATGTCTCCTGGATTCATCTGGACGGTGTGACCGATCACGAGAAGCAGCGCGTTGCATGCCTCACACAACCTCCCCGGGCCGGAGGAGAAGTCCTGATCATGACGGGTGGCGTTCAGAAGGATCTGCAAAGGAAGCTGGCCAAGCAGACACCGGGAGCCGTGACGGTCGAAGCCGTCGATCTTACAGACGTCACGGACTTCGCTGGCGAGGTCGGTCTCGTCGCCCCGGGGAATCTCGAAGCCGCTCTCGACTTCGCCTTCGCGGTGATGACAGGGGTTGATCGTGAGGGCCTCGCTGCCCGGGCGGCAACAATCGCCGCCGGTCGGCACCGGGCACCGCCCGAGGCGCACGAACTTGCTGCCATCCGATACCGGGAAGTTGGGGACGCCGTCTCCCTCATTGCTCTGTTCGAAGCGCTTGAGGCCGTGCAGGGCGCTCGGACGTTCCGGCCGGAGATCCTCCGCACCTGCATCAACGCCCTCCAATCGTCCGGCTCCGATGTAAGCTTTTTGGAGGCTGCCAAGCGCATCCGCGAACAGCAGCGCGTCCTCGGACGACAACTGCCAAAGAAAGCAGTGGGAAGTCCGCTTCTGCTCAAAGGTCTCGAGGGCGATGTCGCGGTCATCCTGGATGCGAGTGACTTCGACCGTGATGCAGCAAAAAACAGGAAGAACCTCTACGTTGCGTTGACCCGGGGATCCAGGAAACTGGTGGTCTGCTCGCCGACGCATCTCTTGGGATGATATCACCGAACAGCATTTCGGATGGCGCGACCTGACTATTGTATGAGAAGCGCCTGAGCGCCAATGCCGTGGTGCAATTCGGCCCAGGCGTCAGACAGACGCAAGACCTCGCGCCGCATGGCGAAGAACTGATCTTGGTCGGATATGACCTCGCCATCGAAGCGGATGTAGCGCATCCGCTTCTTGAGGGCAGATTCTGCCTTGCCTTCGCCGTGAGAGGCCGGCCACTGTGTAGATGCTCTTTGAGCTTATGCGCCTCTTCGGTTTTTGGATTGGCCCTGTCCTGGTCTGTCATGGTGTCTCCTGTCGTTAAACAAGAGGTGGGACCGCAGGGTGCGGAACAGAAAGAATTAGGTTTGATATGCAGATTATTGAGGTATTGGCGGCCCCGCAGGATCTGGAGGACAGGGATCCTTAGCGTGAAGATTGATCTGAATACATTCGCTATGCGGGAGTGGAACTCTTATACTTCAGGCCGAGGGAGGGTGCGGTATGAGCTTGGAGAGTTTCAGGGAGTCGCTTGCGCGATCACACAGCACGCACGAGAAAAGCGTCGAAATCTATCTCGAGAACTCCATCATGCTTCCGCAAGATGCTTCGGAAGAGGCTCGGAAGGCTGAGGTCCGGACAGAGAGCTATCAGTTGATCAAGCATATGCTGGAACTGGCTCAGAAACATTGCGAAGAGCAGAATCTGGAACCCGGCTCTAATGAGGCCTTCGCGGCGTTCGATGAGGGCCATGATACGGCTACTTCGGTAGTCCATGCATATCAGGGCCTGTCGTTCTCCATGGAAGAGCGCGCAGCACTGACACCGGAGCAGGTCACCGAGAAGATGGCTCTTCTCGTGCCGAACCACGTCACGAACCTCGTTGCCTATGTGAAAGAAAAAGGGAAGCTCGGCGTCCCTCAAGATTGGTTGTCTGACGCCGTAGGGGACTACGTCAGCGGGCGCTTCAAGTCGCCTGCAGTTGATCGTCTTCTGGCCCAATCGCTAACGCAGGTCGAGATAGTAGCGTATATGGACGAAATGCTTGGGAAAAGCCCGTTGAGCGGGATGAGCAAGCTGGAAGAAACCTACAGTCCAAGCGTGACGAAAGCGGTCTGGAATTTCTTCAAACTGATTTCAGGTGTTCTTCTCATCAGCTTTGGGATTGCCGCGTTACCCATGCTTTTTTCTGCCTTGCCCGCTGACGGGATGCTTCTCGGCGGTCTGACATTCGGGGCGTTAGGGTCTATCATCCTGCTGGCACTGCTCGTTCTGGCGATAGTTGGCATACTGCGTGAAAAGCCGGCGAGTAAAAGGAGGCGACAGTCTATCCTCAACATGATCGACCGGATGAATGGGTTCTTTCTCGAATTTAAATCCTCTGGTCCGTTCTCCACGGCACACTTCAGGAAGCGCGTGGATGATCTTGCGGAGGCAGGGGTGGTTTGGCCAAGCGGGCTCTATGTGCTGCTCGATGATATGGAGGCACGCGGCGTGCGCGTTTTCTGAAGTCGATCCGTCGAGGTTACGCTATACGGGCGTGGCGTAACCTTCGTCCGTCATCACACGATATTTATAGCTGTGACGCTCGAGCCCCTCAACACAGCACGAGTTCAAGCGTTTGAAGGTGGGCAATGATATAGTAAGCAGTCAGGAGCGGGCTTACAGTGAGCGCTTTAAGATCTGTCGTTCGGTTTCTTCATGGCCAGCTACTGCGGCTTCCGTCCGTATCCGATCTGGTCCCTCTGGCATTCGTTCAAGCGATTTACGCAATTGGTGCTGCTTCTGATGTTGAATGTTGGGAAGCAAAAGTGCGCCGTCGCGCAGAATGACCCCCGTCACCGCGACCGGGGTTCCACATCGAGATGCTTCCTTGGTTGTTTTAGTCTTATGACCGTGCCTCTGAAGAGACTGTTTAATGTCCCAAAGGGTTCGGCCATGCACAACTCTGCCGGATAGGGTCACATCATCGACATAGACTGTTAGTCTATTATTATCTCGTGCAGCGATCGTTGCTATTTCATCCCACATATCGCGATACGATAAGAACGCCAAAATCGGGCTGGCAGGGCTGCCTTGGGGGAGGCTGCCGTTCCGTGTGGTTAGCCATGTCAGCACCGCTACAACATCTGGGGGGCATTCCAGCACCTTACCAAAAAACCACGCCACTTTGGCGGCCGAGCAGCTTGGATAAAAATCTTCGATGTCGATGAGGCGGTGCGCTAATGCATGCCTATGGGCCGCTGCATTGTCGATATTCGAGCGCCCCCGGACAGGCGACATTAAGTAATCCGGAGCCTCCAGGCGCATGAGCAGCTCGCTCAATCGTGTTTGAATGCGTTTAAGGTCATAGCGTGGAGCATAGACTTCACGGACGCCCCCATTTTTTTTGGGTTTCTCCATCCGGTAGTAGAGAACGTCAGCATCCTTCAACTCAGTAAGTTTGGTTGGCGTGGTCTGAAGAAGGCGAAGGAGTTTCTTTCTGCTTCCACAGCGATACAGCGCACACTGATCAAGAGCGTAGCTTTTGTCGCGGCGAGCCATCTCAGGACACTTTCCGGCGGCGTTCGATGATGCGGAGGAAATCAAGAACCTTATCGGCAATCACGCCTCGGGCCCGATCAATTGCCTTGATGCTCGTTCCGGAAGACAACTGCTCATCGAAGAACCAGATCGAGCTGACAGGCAGATCAAACACCTCAGCATATTTCGCAACGAGGTCTTGGCTCGGTGTTTTCGCACCTCGCTCGATGTCGGACAGATGGGATTGAGAGATGCCCAGATTTTCTGCGAGATCGACTTGCTTCCGGTCGTGGAAGACGCGGATAAGTCTGAGGGCTTCACCAAGCATTGAACTGATTGCTCCTATATTATTAAGCATTTAGGACGCGCGGTTAGCTGGAGGGCCCCCCGGTCAGCCAGGCAATCAGGCGAAACGCCTTATCGATTGCCCAGACAGTCCAGAGCACTGTCTTCAGCAGGCGCGGCCCCCAAACCTTCCATGCGGAAGGCTTCTTCAGGGTGGCGCGTGTCCCGCGCGGATCGGTCTCGTTGGTTTCACAGGACATATTGTCCTCCTTCTGTTGGCCTCGAACGCGGGATTGCGCCGAGGGCCTTCTCCAACAGTCAGTTCGGAGAGACCTTTCCTTGATCCATCATGCGGCCCCCCCGGGGCCTTCCCGGGGGGGCCGCCCCCTCCCGCCGACACGGAGGCCGTCTGGGGGGTAGGCGGTAGAGGGGACGAACCCCTCCGCGAGCCAACAAGTTGGCTCAAAATATGAAGGCGTTTTTCCGACCGAGACCAGAGCCCCGGTGTTCCAACAAGAAACATATGGGGAGACAAGTATGACGATACAATATCGCCTGTGGCGATTTTTTAGTTTTTTTGTCATCACTATATCTGTGAGGCGCGCGGGCCCGGAGCGTAGTGTCTCCTCCAAGCACAAGAGGCGATAATCCTCTACGCACGGCGTCCGGTCTACGTTTTCGGCGAGGAAGGCTTGGTATGGCTGTGCGGGACCGAGCCGCCAGTGATTGTCCCGCCGCATCAATCATGATTTAGTTTGGGTATTTAGCGGAGCGGGTTTTGTATCTCTTCGTTCCAAGGCCAAGAGGTATCCTTATGTCCGTTTCCACGCTGCTCGATGGTATCGAGAAGGGGCGCATTGTGCTGCCCGCTATCCAAAGAGACTTTGTGTGGAATGCAGATAGGATCGAAAAACTTTTCGATTCCCTGTTCCGGGGCTATCCCATCGGAGTTGTCCTGCTTTGGGACACGACGGAGGCGATCCAGTATCGGACTTTCGTAGCCGACCATCGGCGAGGCGCGGAAACGGCCTACAAGATTAACAATGGGGAAACGGTTCAACTGGTCCTCGACGGGCAACAGCGGCTGACCTCCCTCTACATCGCGCTGCGCGGTTCCCTAAACGGACACAGGCTGCACTTCGACGTCCTCAGCGGTCGCAGTTCGGACGACGCGAGCGAGGAGAAGTTCTTTTTCAAGTTCATGACTCCGGAAGAAGCGAAGGTGCGGAATGCCGAGGCCGTGGCGAATAGCGACGAGGATACGATGCCTTCGCACTATGTCGCGCTTGCGGACTTCTCCGGTCAGTCCGCTCCGGGAAGCAAGCTCGGTCGTCAGCTTACGAAGGACTTCGATCTGAGCGAGGACGACGAGGACCGTGTCATCGACAACCTACGGCGCCCTGTGAGCATCATGACCGAAACGGGCGGGCTGTTACAGGAGCAGATCATCGACGCGGGCCTTCCCCAAGACTCCCCGGACCGGAAGACTGTGTTCGACATTCTCGAAATCTTCATGCGGATCAACACGCAGGGCATCAATCTGACGCGGTCGGACTTGATCCTGTCTATGCTCCGCCTCCACTGGCCGGACGCGACCGACGCGCTGCCGAAGTTTATCGCTGACGTGAACGCCAAAAGCAGCATCCAGATCGACTCAGACTTCGTGATCCGATGCATCTTCTCCGTTGCGGGGCTCGGAACCCGGCTCGACATTGGACTGCTTCGCAAGGCCAAGAACGTCGAGAAAGTGAAGGGCGCCTACGAGAGGACCACGGCCGCGATCCGTTCGGCGGTAGACTTCGCCCAAGACGAGTGTCGGATCGGGTCAGTCAAGCTGCTCAACGGCCTTAACACGCTTGTGCCTGTCGTCCACTTCCTCGCGGCGAAGAAGAAGCCCGTCGTCGCGCCGACTGAGAGGGCGGACCTGCGCAGGGCCATCTACCTGATTGCATTCTCCAGCGTGTTGACAAAGCATTCGGACAGCCGTCCTGGGGGGCTCGTCCGCGAGGCCCTCGGGGGCAAGGCGGCGGGCTTTCCCTATGACCGCGTAGCGCGATACGTGAAGGCAAAGACCCGTATCGAGAGTGCGGACAACCAACTCTTCGGAAACCACGTCTCCTTGGCTTTGGCCTTGGTGCAGAACAGAACGGATAGCAAAACCCTCTACGCACGCAACGTTGTCGAGACGGATCACATCTTCCCACGCGCGAAGTATGGGGACGACCCCTTGATTGATGACATCGGAAACCTCTGGTTTCTCCCTCAACACGTGAACCGCAGTAAGACGGACGCCAAGCCGGCAACCTACCTTGCGGACGTGGACGACGAAGTGCTCGAGGCGGCGCTTATCGACCGTGAAAAATTGACGAAGCGCTTCGCGACTTTCGTAAAGGGGCGCCGCAAGACGATGATTGCAGTATTGCAGGAGAGAACCGGAATCTCGTCTCTTTAGTCTATTTCCGGCTGACCCGGAACTTAATGCCTTTCGAAGCGAAAGACGTT
Organism: Sulfitobacter sp. 1A15106; assembly: GCF_043556995.1. Lineage (NCBI taxonomy): Bacteria > Pseudomonadati > Pseudomonadota > Alphaproteobacteria > Rhodobacterales > Roseobacteraceae > Sulfitobacter > Sulfitobacter sp. 1A15106. Next base: position 14,737 of record NZ_JBIFFM010000019.1, read on the forward strand.
TTCATCCCGCTCCCCGATCGCCCCATGGCCTCGGGGTGACAGCCGGCGGGCCACCTGAATTGAAGACCGCGTTAGTGCTGACACGGGTCAGGCTCTGTGTGATGATGAGGCTAAGATATTTGCTACAGAGCGTGAGGCTTCAAAGAAGCGGCAGGTCAATTTGGTGGGGCTATAGCTGAAGTGGCCTTCCGGCGCGAAGAGGGTATTTCAGCGCGCCTCAGATCACGATTCCAGATAGGCCCCGCCATTGCGTAATAGGGATCTGCTGCTCATCTACGCAGTCGCCGATGAGGAAGTTTCTTTGGTGCGCCTCGGGTCACATAGTGAACTTTTCTAAACAGATGCCCCGGTCCAGAAATGAACATTATCCGAACCGGGGGCATCCATTTTGGAACTGACGCAAACAACCTCGTTGAGGCTGTTGAAAGCCCTGCTCAAAACTCAAGAAGTTGTTGAAGGTTTTTGGCCTCAAAGTGGTGGCAAACGTTAGCTGCACTGTAGGCAATCAGTAAATAGGGCTCGTTCATGCCATTCGTTGCGGTCGCAAACCAAATCGGCGCTGAGGTGGCAGATCAAGGTCTGCATTGCGGACGTTTCGCCTTTCGCCGCGTCTGCTCGGTATTCGCGGCACCCGCGAAGGCTGCCGGTAGGAGCAGCGAGAGCTGCACAGATGGGCTGAGTGCTGCTATCTGTAGACCTGCTAAATTGGGCAAGTAGGGATAGTCACATGACTCTTATTGTCGCGGGACACGCGTTCGAAATTGAGGCGGACATGTTGGGTGACAATTCCGCTAAGGATAGTCCCTACGTCGAGGCCGGACTATTCGTGCTCTGCGACAGCGTTATCTCTACCAATGGAGGCGGCCAACTCCTCGATGGTGACTTCAGAAAGATTAGGCGCTTTCATGTCTCCGTTCGCGAACCGCAATTCTATCATGATGGCAGGTTCCATAGATTCGGCCCAGAGAAGAACGCTGGGAGCGTCTACGTGGCGTTCGCTGGCTCTGCCTTGTCCGCACAGGCTGTTTTCGAACGGGCCGCGGCGATGCTCTCAGATTTACGAGTGAGTTGCGACAGATCACGGGAGGATGGACTTCTGCATTACGTGCTCCGATTGCAAGACGAGCCGGACCCTCTTTCCGAAGGAGGTGGCGTGCATATTTGGGGCGCCGACACTTTCACGCGAGCGGATCTGGCCAGTATTTCGATTCACAGTGCCGTCGTCGACTGCCTAAAGAGGGCGATCAACGAAACGTTCGCCGCGAAGCAGGAAATCACTACCTCCGCTGAACAATTCAGATCCTGGCGAGCCGAGTTCGTCTCTGCGTCATGGTGCAAACGCACTTCAACGGGCCGGTTGCACCTATATCGGTTAAACGAGCATCGGAGTGCAGAGGGCATGCATTTCTTCTCAACCAGCCCGGAAGAGATTCCTGCGGGGGACCTTGCTGTGCTCGGGATGCGCAACGAGTTCGAAACTGCGGCCAAGACTCGTTTCGATCGCGCCCGTGAAGACAGGGCTGCGACATTCGACGCTATGCGCGAGTTCATGACGTGTTCCATCGAGAAACACCGAAAAACTGGACTTACGGAGATTGGGCTACCTATCCGCGAGCTTCGACTTCCAGCTTAGGTTGCGGCATCTTGATGTCCGCGGCAGGTGTCTTGCTCCGACGACGCGGGCTCGCTTACGGCTTCGCACTTGTGTCGGAGACTTTGGGGAGGCAGCGAACGGCAGCAAGGTCCGCACAGCTAACCTTCGGCGACTGGGCCATGCTGCTGAATGAAACAAATGGCCACTTTCGCGAAGCCGCGTCGCAGCATGTGAAAGATGACGAACGGCAGCAATGGGCCGGTCTCTCTCGGCATATTTTGCTGCGGCGGCGAAATGGCCGGGCTGTATGATCGTTAGAATGGGCTCGCAGAGGACGTTAGCTGCAACAATCCCTGAGGACGGCTGGGCGGGAAAATCCGCCGTTTGGCGCGGATGCTTGCTCCCTGCTGTGAACCTGTGAAATTGCTGATGACACACAAACGGCTGGTTTGATGACGCCGCTCTCGCGAGATGACCTGCCTCAACGCTCCGCTTAGGTCGCTTTCTCCTGCGTGATTTCGGAGGTTGCACCACACGGGCATCGCGCAACCTTCTACTCTGGCTGTAACGAAATCGCGGTTAGGAACATCGCCTGTTTGGGCTCGATTCCGGTAGGAGTGTGATCGCCTTACAAGACTTTTTGGCGGTTCCGTTTGACGATATCGGAGACGGTGTTTTTCGAGATACCGAGGTCTCGGGCAATCCAGCGGTATGACCGGCCGTGTTCAATGGCCTGAAGCACCTTTGGAGCAAGCTTATCGGATTTTGGTCGTTGGCCTGGCTGTCGGCCAAGCTTCTTGCCGCGCGCCCGTGCGGCCGCGAGGCCAGATTTCACGCGCTCGCTGAGGAGGTCACGCTCGAACTGCGCGATCCCGGCGAGCATGGTGGCCATCATGCGCCCGTGCGGTGTGTCGAGTTCGAAGGTCATACCATTCATGGCCACAACCGAGACTTTCCAGCCTGCGAGCCTGTTCAGCGTATCCAGCAAGTCTTGTGTGGACCGCCCCCATCGGGAAAGTTCGCTGACCAGGATCGCGTCAATTTGTCGGGCTTGTGCAAGATCGAGCAATCGGTTGCGCGCGGTGCGATTAACGCTGGCCCCGGAGGCCGTCTCTTTGAAGACGCCAACCACGTCGTAGCCGCCACGTTCCGCGAAGGCTGTCAGTTCGGTGACCTGCCGCTCGCAGGACTGGTCCGAGGTCGAAACCCTCGCATAAACTGCTGCGCGCTGTCCCAGTTGAACCCCCTCGGATTTTGACCTCGCAAACCATTGATTTTTCTGATGCGAATTTTGTCCATAATAGACTAATGACTAACAAGGACAATTCGTGTTTGTCTTTCGCGGCAACTGAGCGTCAAAGGGTGTTGGTGACCCCAAGGACGAACTGTCCGACTAATCAGGGCCCAACAATCAACCTACCAATACCTGCCGAATGCCATCAGGCCGGGGGTATTACGTCTCTGGTCAACTCTATTACGATTATGCTTGGCGCGGGAAATGGCGTGTTAGTCGAGCATAAAGTCAAACCGATCTCTGGAGAAAAATCTAAGTCACTGATTTCATTTGGTTCCTACAGGAACCGGATTTCTCATCCACCGTCGTAGCCGATGTCGCATGCCCCGTGTTCAAAACATAAAGCCCAAACCGAGCCTTGGCGAAAAATCTAAGTCATTGATTTAATTTGGTTCCTACAGGAACCGGATTTCTTATCCGCCATCGTAGCCGACGACGCCTGCCCCCGTGTTCAAGACACAAAGCCCTAACCGAGCTTTGGCGGAAATCCTAAGTTACTGATTTCATTTGGTTCCTATAGGAACCGGATTTAATTAGCTCACTATGCGGTCGCCAAAGGGCCACTTAGGGACAGATCATCCGTCTTCTTCATCTAACGGATTGTGCATCACAGCACGCGGGCAATAGGGGATGCCCACACTGTCAAATCCTGTTCTGGAAGCTCGGATTCAGCATGCCGCTGAACTTCTGGTTCTCCCGACCTGTTAAACTTGGGCGTATATGTCCATGTGCGTTGGCTATTCTTCCCGGTCATGATCGGGGCTCGGCGCCGTGTCATCTGTGCCACCGGCAGTCGGTCCGGAAAGATTCTATTTTTTGAATCTGTCGAACATGACCACCTTGTTCCTATCACCATAGGAGCCAAGCATTTGACGAAGATTTCTGACACCGACATCACCATCTTCCACGCAGCGGACGCCGGAGGCCTGGTAAAGGCCACCCAAGAGACGATCTCTGCCCTGCACCGGCACGGATTCACCAAACATGCGGTGGTGATCCGGCGCTCCACAGCGCAGTTCGTCGCTGGCCGTTCACTGGTGGAGGTCGGGACACTGCGCCGCTGGTGGGCTCTATTTGATCATGCGTGGGACCTTTTGGCCAATAGCCCGATTGACGATCCTTGCATCGCTGATGAGACCGCTGACATTGCCGCCTCCTACATTTACTGCGAGCTCGTCGCTCTCGGGATCAATCCCAGTAAGGACGGCGTGAATACAGGGACTACATGGTCAATCACCTATGCTGACCTCAAGGGGTCTGCTCCGGCTCAGTGCTAAATCCTACGTTAAGCAAAACCGGTCGTTCCTTCTCGATGCAGCGAACGGCAGTTCAGAGCCCTCATTGACCACGTAGAACTTGAAGCTTTCGCAATTATAGCATGGCGTTTGCACAGGCCAGAGCTCGAAGTCGCCATCAATAATAGTTGCCAGCGCATCCATTACATACGCTGGCAACCAAATCTTCAGCTTGCGTCTTTGAACTCAGCGTATTCGCCACGCACCTTGACGGTTACGGTTACATCCTCATTGTCGCGGTTCCGCCAGAACCAACCGTGTTCGCCAGCGAAGGACGCATTGATCTCACCTTCAGCACCAGTAGAGCCGCGGCCCTTTTCATAGGTCTCTGATTGGCCAGAACCATGGCCGTGCAGGTCGAAGTTCACCCGACCGCCTTCGACCAGCATAACGAACTCAGCCACTTGCCCCTCTTCCATGACAAGTTTCCATTCTGCGGTATCACCTGGTGCAAGAGTGAACGTGATCTCGTCACGCCATTCCTCTACTGGCTCGGCTGTCACTTCCTGGGCATGGGCTGCGCCGACAAAGATGCCGAGGAAGTCATTCAACAGGCTCGACTCTTGCTGGCCGCGCAGCGCTTCTTGCTGGGCTTCCAACTCCATGAGGCGATCGGCCTCGGCCTCTGCGGCAAGCTGCGCTTTGATCTCACCCATCTCCGAAAGGCCAAGCACGCCACCGATCCCGGTCGGGTCGATGTCATATTCGGCCGGTAGCACAACGGTCACGAGGATAGCGACTGCGCTGGCTGCGGCAATTGCTGTGGAGCGGAGCAGTTGGCGGGAGGAGGGAAGCTCGTCGAGGCTTGGTTTCTCTGCATTGAACATATTGGTCTCCTAATCTTCAGGTTGCTACGAAGTAGCCGGTGATTTGCAAGCCCATCAGGATGAACCCCATGGACATCATAACGACGTTGGCGGTGTAAGCTTGGCGGAAGAAGTTGGGTGACTTTCGCCAAAACCCCATGACGATAAGGATGACGCCGAGCGCCATCAATTGGCCCAGTTCGACGCCAACGTTGAACGCCAGAAGGTTGGCCAGAAGGCCATCCGAAGCGATATCGTAGTCGAGGATCTTGGTCGCGAGGCCGGTCCCGTGGAAAAAGCCGAAGATCAGTGTTGCAGCCTTTGTATTAGGCTGCACACCGAACCAGCGTTGATAGGCTCCGAGGTTGTCGAGCGCCTTATAGACCACTGAAAGGCCAATGATTGCGTCAACGAGATAGGCGTTGACGCCCCAGCCGAACCAGACCCCCGCCAGCATCGTGGTCGAATGCCCCACGGCGAAAATACTGACGTAAATGCCGACATCTTTCATTTTGTAGAGGAAGAAGACGACACCCAGCAGGAACAGGATATGGTCGTAACCCGTCACCATGTGTTTGGCGCCGAGATACATAAAGGGAATGATGTTCACCCCCCATATCTCTTGAATATACCCCGCGTCGCCGGGGGTTACATTATGAGCCAAGGCATGGCCTGCGCTCAGGATGAGCAAAGTGATCGTGATGAGGGACAAGATCGCGACCCGGCGTGTGCCAAGATCGGTCCAGCCCCGTTGAACTGTGTTCATGAAGTGAACTCCGCAAATAAGGTTGTGATCGGAATGAGAGTGCCGACATGGCACTGGGGATCACACGCGCGGAGGTCTTTCGATCGAATACACCCTTGATGTATTTGCCGAAGCGGCACTTAGGCGCCATGCAGCCCGGACAACCTCAACGGGCCGAATATTCGGCTCATGAGCCAGCACCACGGCTTGGCTATGGTCATGGTCTGCACTGTCATGACTATGGCCGTGCATGGCCCATGCGAGGTCTTCTTCCAAACCATGAGAATGTCCATGATCTAAGACCATCTGCTCGTGTTCTTGGAGAACATCCAGCACAGCAGGGACATGCGAAGACGTCGGCACAACAGACCAGAGCAGCACGGCCACGCAGAGAAGCATCGCGAAAGCGGCTTGTCCGGTTGTCCGCAAAAACTGCATTCGTGCTATCTGCCTCTTGCCTATCATTCTGGGTGGCTTCGCCATCTTGCTCTATCCCCCCGAGGGGGATACGGTCTTAGTATGTCAGACATACACACTCATGCAAGTCATCCTGCCCTCATTGCCCGGCTGAAACGTGCCGATGGGCACCTGCGAGCGGTTATCGCAATGTTAGAGGAAGGCAAGCCCTGCGTTGATGTTGCGCAGCAGCTTCAAGCTGTCGAGAAGGCGGTGACCAACGCGAAGCGAATTCTAATCCACGATCACATCGATCATTGTCTTGAAGTCGACGGCTCCGCCAGCGACCGCGCCGAACTCAAAACCATCACCCGCTATCTTTGAGAGATATATGCTGGCTGTTCTTTTGGATCGCACTTACCGGCATCTCTTTCTGGCCCAAGTCGTAGCACTTCTTGGGACCGGATTGGCGACGATGGCGCTTGGCCTTTTGGCCTACGACCTGTCCGGAGACCAGGCCGCGATGGTGCTCGGCACCATTTTTACCATCAAAATGGTGGCATATGTCGGCATTGCTCCGATCGCTGGTGCCTTTACCGACCGTGTGCCGCGCCGCGCGATGTTGGTCGCGCTGGACCTTCTGCGCGCGGCAGTGGCGCTGGCTCTGCCTTTCGTAACCGAGGTCTGGCAGGTCTATGTCCTAATCTTCCTGCTGCAATCGGCCTCTGCCGCCTTCACGCCAACATTTCAAGCGACTATCCCGGACGTTCTACCAGAAGAAGATCGCTATACCCGCGCGCTATCGCTCTCAAGGCTGGCCTATGATCTGGAGAACATCATCTCGCCCGCGCTGGCCGCCGTGCTGCTGACGGTAATGAGCTACAACGCTCTGTTTTTGGGAACGGTCGCAGGCTTCGTGGCCTCGGCCCTGCTGGTGATCTCGGTCATCTTGCCCAGTCCCAAGGCCGCAGAACCACGCGGGGTGTATGACCGCACCACAAGAGGTATTCGCATCTACCTCGCTACACCGCGCCTACGTGGCCTGCTGGGCCTCAGCTTGGCCGTCTCGAGCGCGGGGGCCATGGTTCTGGTCAACACGGTCGTTCTGGTGCGTGGGCAGCTCGGGCTGGACGATACTGCCTTGGCTTGGAGCATGTTCGCTTTCGGGGCGGGCAGCATGATCTCGGCACTTGCCCTGCCGAAGCTGCTGGACAGATTTCCCGACAGGCCAGTGATGCTGACAGGCGCTTGGCTCATGGTCGCGGCGCTGTTCACCATTGCGGTCTTCGTCATATCTATAGGATTAAGTTGGCCATTGCTGTTAGCTGTCTGGCTGGTGATCGGTCTGGGTAACTCAGCCGTGTTAACCCCCTCTGGCCGCCTTCTGCGCCGCTCCGCTCATCCGGAAGACCGGCCAGCAATTTTCGCGGCGCAATTCGCGCTTTCCCACGCCTGCTGGCTCCTCACCTACCCCCTCGCAGGATGGCTGATGACCACATACGGGACAGTGCTCACACTCATGGTCTTGGCCGGCGTTGCGACAGTCGGCATCGGGGTGGCGCTGCGATTCTGGCCTGCCGATATGCCGGACAATCTGACGCATAGTCACCCAGATCTGCCTGCGGATCACCCTCATCTTCAGGGACAGCGAAACCAACTTCACCAGCACGAAATTATTATCGACCACCTTCATCCCCATTGGCCAAGGCTCAGTTAATATATTGGCTTTATTCGGCTTGCTTCTTTGCGAGCCCTTTCGGCTGTCTCGCTGGTCTGACTTACACCCTCCGCGGCTCCTCATCCGGATCGCGGCGAGGGGAAATTTCTTCGGTTTGGCGCTCAACTGACACTTGGGCCGATACCTCAACTACATAACATGTCAGCGCTGGTTTCGCTCTTCATCCAACAGGTTCACCCCGCTACAGCGGGAACTTTGCGTTTGCAGCGAACGGCAGGAAGGTCCGCATGTGTGATTTTATGCGCAGCGCAGCGAATGGCGGCTTTCACAAACGCAGGTTTGTGAAACGGATGTAAAATAGGCTCTCAGATAGCGAAGTCGTGCATCTCAGCTCATGTCTCAATGTAAATTCCGCAAAGGGTGCCAGCGTCAGGGAAAAATATTTCTTAGCGTAGGGTTTTGCACTGAGCTGGAGCAGCCCCCCCTCCATGCTGACCTGAACAATGCTTATGAGATCCTGACCACCCTGCCCCAGCTGACCTACGACGCCTGCGCAGACACACAAGAAGAGTTTGAGGGAGAAACCCTCGCGGCCGCTGTATTGGCGGCATGATGCCAATGGCGTATGTCGATCAGATATGACTTCCTCCATTGATGAACTGTTCTCACCCGGCATCACTCACATCGAGGTTCGATGTTGGGAGTGCGGTCATACGGTGACCCGCAAGCCTGGCGATGTGCCCGACGGCATTACTCAACACGAGTTCGAGCGCCGTTCTGTCTGCAAGTGCGGCACAGGCTGGCCACAGGTGTCCCGATTTCCCAGGAAGAAATCGACATCGATGTGATAAGCTTCACGCGAGGGAGGCAACATGAAACCCAAGGCGCCCAGATTTTCGTTCAAAGACCGCGCAGCTGAAAAAGCCGCCGCGCGCGAACGCGATGAAGAACTACTTCGTTCTGGCGAAGTTTCGCCCGCTGATATGGCGCGCGCTAACGGCGGTTTCGTCCGAGGGGCGCGTTACAAAGGCCCATCAAAGCGCATGCAGGCACTCGCTGCGCCCCTCTCGTCATCTGACGACAGGGACTAACCACCAATAAACGCCTCTATTTCCTGCTCTCTGGCTTCGAGGTCTTCTTGGCCTCGGGAAGGTCTTTTTTATAGACAAGGTTCCCGTCCTCATCGAGGCCAACTCCAATCCCAAGTCGCCGCCGTCGTTCGAAAAACGCTTCCTCGTCGGGTCCAGGCTGGCCCATCTTCTCTATGAACCATTCAGTCCACTTGGGGTCTGATTCATCCGGTTTTGGGTCTGTCATCCCAGTGCTCCTACTCTGCTTAACCGAGTCTATCACGAAATTGACGCTAAAACCGGGCGGCGCAGAATTCGCCCCAATGCCGCCTTACCTCAGTTGGTTGGAGCGCTCGATTGTGGATCAAGAGGTTCCAAGATCGAGATTACCCCACCCTCTTCTGCGACATGAGTGCTACATTGGCTGTAGCGCACAGGAGAGGGAATGAGGAAGTGTCACTTGATGAAGGTGAGCGCCGGGGCCCAGGAGATCATTGTGCGGAAGAAGGCCGACCATGCGAACTGGGAAAGGAGATAAAGGATGGCGCCCGTCGCATCGAAAATTCTCGGAACGGTGAACGCACCCTATGGTGCGAACCTTTCCGCTTGTCAGCTTGCCGCCGCAATCTCGGACATTGAGGCCGCTCAGTCTGCCATGGGTCCGGCCTTCTCCTTCTTCTCTGAAGTCTCCCCGGAACTTCAGGTGTCTTTCGTGTCAGAGATGGGACTGCCCATGAAAAGGTGCGGCAGGTCGCGAAGCACTTTCAGACACTTTGCCCGTTCCCGTTGGCACTCGCTACGTAGCAGCGTGTCTTCGTCACAAGCAAAAGGACCCCCTGTAAAACGCGTGGTTCGTTATGCTCTGCGATAGAACCGTGCTATGTGCTGTCTTGTTCAGTGTGCACCTGGGCGACAGATCAAAGGAGGGGAAATGGCTACTTTTGACATCATCGTATCGATCTCGTCTGTCGTTCTGGCTGCCGTGACGATCACCTATGTGGCCTACTTGGCTCGGGTGAGCGGCCGAGATCGACCGCACGATCCTGAGCGCTTGCGTCGATTTATCGCGAATGCGCCATACAACCTCGACAAGAATGACTCCGGGCAAAATACCTGATCTGCGGACATTATTCCGGCGGAATAGAGCACTGGCTGGGGGCTATGCCGGTCTCTGCATGTTGGTCATATTTTCGAGCAGCCGGGCAACCTTGCGGTGGGTGGGCTGATCGAGCTTCGCTGTCACAGCGACTGACAGTAGCTCCTCGAGAGTATCAATCTCGACATCGATCACGGTATTGGCCACCTCAGTCCAAGCCTTGCGGACGGTAGCGCGGGCTTCGCGGCACGTGCTTGGCTGAAGTCGATGGGCGGCAGTGACGGCATCCGTTTCGCGCATGATCTTCTCGGGCGGCTCGATTTTGCCGCGTTTACGAAGGTCAGGCACAGCACTGATAGGCTCTGCATAGAGGATTGGGGCCAGATCCGAGATGCTCATAAGGCTATCCAGTTTGCGCAGATGGATTGTGAATTCGGCACGCTTTTTTTGGTCCATCTGCGCAGCCTTTTTGGTGGCCCACTCCAGAGTGAGATCGACAGGCGCTTTGCTGTCATCAATGGCAAGGCTGGAGACTTTGGCGAGCCCAATGGTTGAGATGCCTTGACCTCTGATAGCGGTGCGTAGAGCCTCCCACGCGACTGCGGCGGGGTCAGGGCGGCGCACCAGTGCCGCGGATAAGAAGACCTCCCTCAGGGTATCAGTGACCTCCATTTCCTGTGCACTATGCAGACCCTGCTGTGCTACCCATTCGGGGCTGAGGTCGAGGGGCCTCAACAGAGCCCGCTCCGCCGTTTTCCGAATAGGGTTCAGCGCCGCCTTGGCATTCTTTGGTAGGTCGGCCCAGGCCCGCGTTACAATGCGATAGGGGTCAATTTGAACGGTAGCATGACGGGACATCAGCGCGCGCGCCCTCCTTTCATAGATCGTCCAGGTTCGCGGCTTCAATCTCGATGGCATCTGTGACCATAGCTCGCGCCATGTCGCCAGGTCGAGGATGTCATCAGGGGTTACATCTGTCATGTCGCGGTCGATCAGGAGCCACCAAAGCTGCAAGAGCGGCATACGGTCCGTTGTCTTGAGGGTCATCTTGTCCAACCATTGAGGCAGGGTGTCCGACGCCGATACCGGGTGGGTGACATGAGGCAGCAGAAGCTGCCGGGCACGGCTGATATACTGGCGCCACGATGCATTTGTGACACCAGTGTCGCATGGCTGGAGCTGTGTAACCCGTGTCCACATATCGGGCGCGAGCATGTCATCGGCGGTTGGGTTGTCGGTTGGCATGTAGATCCCCGCATTGCACATTGCCTGCCATACCTGCGGTAGGCCGTTACGCCGCGTCTCGGGGGCCGCAGCGTGATAATGTGTCAAAGTGCTTGGCAGGTCTAATTTTAGTCGACCTTGTCGATCATAGACCGGCGGCGGTGCGATCGGCTCTGGGGGCAGTAGCCCGCTCGCGGCAACCTCAGGGATTTGAAACAAACGGTTGAAAACTGAGACCCCCTGCCGCAGGCGCTGACGCACAGAGCAAGCGAGCTTTGCCTTGGGTGCCTTTCCATGTCGCCTTTCGCGATCAAATCGGCGCTGCAACTGCTCCTCGCTTAGGACACCCCGTTCGGCGTCGAGGGACCACACCCAGTCAGTAGTGATCTGGGCAGGCACCAATCCGGCCGCCTTGGCAGGCGTGGCCAATCCCGGCAGACAGCGCTCGATGTCATCTTTGCCGGCACGACGGATCAACATGCGCAGCTGCTCCCAGGGATCATCAATCTCACCAAGGCATGCGAGCAGGCGTGATACCTGATGCCGCATTGTCTCGTAAGTCCGCTTACTCGGCAACGTGGTCTGGATAGCTGGATCAAGTGCAGCATAGTCGGCGGGATAGCGGATCTCGAAGTCGGATGTCCGCACCTGATCGATGCCACCGCCGGCATGGCCGAGCATGTAGAGAGCGCCACGCATCTGGGGCCAGTTTGTAACGAGTGGTTCGCCGGCGGTCGCAGCGGCGTTTCCGAGGGCGATGATATCAGAGAGTGTGTTCATGCACAGAATATTGGTCTGCGCCCCATTTGCAAAAACGCTAAGTTTGATCTGACGTCTCGTTGCGAGCACGACGCGCAAGCGTATGCTCTGATGGCATCGGAGGGGATACATATTCGACGCGACCTTGGATGCGAGCACGACGCCCGACGCGTGGCCTTTGGTGCTCCTGATAAGCCTGCTCTTGCTCGTGACGGTCTTTACGCCACCAGTTCATTTTGACAGTCGCCACAGACCTCCCCTTCTTCTTGAAGATCAGACCTACGTTGAATGGAGCAAGGGCATTAACCTCATCAAGCGATGGCTTGATCACCTTGCTGTTCAGATCCCCAAAAGCCGGGTATTTGTGTGCCTCTACACCGAGTAACTCTCTGAATTCATGCAAGCTAAATTCGGCATCTGTCTTGCGTTCCAGATTGATCCACCCGGCCACGTGCTCATACAGCGAGACAGCATATTTGCTGGAGAAAGACATCAGAACTGGGATGTCGATGGCCCCCCAAACGTTGCTCGTTAAGAGGACTTCGACCAGTTTGTCATCAAAGGTATAGGTGAAAATCCCGTTCTTTTTAAGAACGTTACCGCCCACAAGAGGAGCTCGCACCGGCTCACCTTCTGAATTGATAGTTTTGACATGAAATCCCATGAGCGAGTCGATCGCGTCATTGATATTATCTCGGCCCTTATGATTGTCGGAGCGGAGACGAGAGGCTTCGATCGAATATTCTTTTCCCTTCGCGATGCCATCGGCGTGAGCGTTTTGCCATAGCAACGTAATCGCGCGCCGGGCAGTTAAGGTAAGTTCGCCGTGCCCGCGTATTTGGATCAGCTCCTGCGGCTTGTTGGTGTTGTTGGGATTGTTCGGCCGTTGATCAACAACGAGGGGTTTGGGATCTTTCGACATTGGCATCGCCTGAACGAGGAAAAAAGAGCATCGCAGTTTCGTTTTTCATCGATAGTCGCTCGGAGCACTAAAGAAAAGGGGAGCGAGGTCATTCTTTTTTAGCGAGCATGAAGAAAGAGGAATCTGGGGGCGTGATGAAGATCGCGCTCTAAAAAAGACGAATCTGGGGCGAGGTGAAGCGCACGCTCTAAAAAAGACGAATCTGGGGGTGCGGTGACAGATGGAGCCTCGAGGGAGAGAGATTGGTGCATCCCATGTTCATATGGTTGAAATCTATGAAAAATACACATTTATAACATAAGGTTACAATAACTATCGAGTTATCCACAGGGCGGGGTGTCCGTGGAAAAACTTTCTCCCCACAAGCCTCTTTTTTCGCCCCCTAAACCTCTTTTTATGCCCCATAAACCTCTTCCTTACCCCCACAAACCTCTTCGTTAGCCCCATATTCCTCCATGGTTAGCCGAATAACATTTTGTTTATATTATCTAAAATCCGCACGAACTTAGAAAAAGAGAATATAGAAAAAGAAAGGGATCCGGCATGTGCAATACTGACGGACCTCCCCATAGTCGTCGTTGTTAGTTTAATGCGGAGCCGCCTTCGGCAGCACTGTAGTTTGCTGCCATGCCAAAGGCATGGCGAGGGCCTATGGCCCTGACCATGCAATAATTTCAGATCCAACTTCCTGACGGATCGTGCGCTGCGACCATGCATATGCTGAGAATGCTCAGCGGCGGTTTTTAACGGTATGTAGATTCAGCAACGTTGAGCGTGTCGCTACTACTGCTTTTCTTTATCCTTGGCGTCCAGGATAGGCTCCAGTTGATCGAGCGCGGCAGTAATGGCTGCGGCCACGAAGCGCTCTTGAGTCATACCATTGGCGCGCGCCATGGCAGACTTTAGGCGATTTTTGAGGGTCGGCGGCATCCGTATCGCGATCTGCACTGTGCCCTGGGGCTCAGCCGATGCTTGATCCAGCATTTCCGCCAAGGGATTGCTATTGGGCGGCGTGGCTTTGTCAGCTTTTGTCTCCGGTGGTTTGCGCTTCGTTGGCGGTGTTTTGGCGGATGCGGTTTGTTTCGCTCGCGTAGTTGTGGTCTTCGACTTCGCTGCCGGCGTTTTGGCCGATGTGGTTTTCTTTGCTCGCGTAGCGGTCTTCGTCGTCGGTTTGGCAGGCGCTGGCTCGGCCTGCGTCTCCTTGTTCTCGATGACCTGCACATCATTTGTCCCGGCGGCAGCTGCGACGCTAAATTTCTTCTGGGCCATGATTATTTCTCCATCTCGATTTCGGCCACCATCTCGGCGATGGCGGCCATAAATGCTTTGCTGCCAGAACCCATCTCGCTCATGAGTGTCGAATATAGGTCGGCGCTGTTCGAGCTTGCAGCGTTTGGGATCTGCGTTGTGAGCAAAGCCAGCCCATGCTGCGCTGTTACCTGAGGGGCAAGCCGGGTGGCCGTCTGCCGCGTGTCGGCGCGATTGAG